>NZ_JBNFOJ010000072.1:0-11549 GCF_057364705.1 Brevundimonas sp. CURTG3B2_SDJG | reverse complement strand
AGGCCGGATCCGGCGCGGGCGGCGGCTCGGGTCGGGGCGGGGCCGGCGTCGGCTCCGGGCGGAGCGGCGGGAGAACGACGGCGTCGATCTTGCCGGACCGCAGCTCCTGCGTCGGCCCAGCCAGCTCGAGGTGAACCGGTCATACCCCTCCGTCGCGCGGGCCCGGGGCGTGGACGGTCAGGCGATCGTCACATGCGTCATCCAGCCCGACACCCGGCTGAGGGACTGCCGCGTGCTGCGAGAGACGCCGGCGGACCAGGGATTCGGCGAAGCCGGCCTCAGACTGGCCCGGGAGTACAGGTACCGGCCGCCGATGCGCGACGGCCGCCCGGTGGAGGGACACGCGGTGATATTCGCCGTCGATTATCAGCGACGGCCGCGATAGCGGATCGCGTCAGGCGTTGACGGAAACTGAATCCTCTGTATAACGCCCGCTTCCGCGAAGGGCGCGCAACGCTCCTGGTCTGTTGACCGGAGCGTTTGTTGCGTCCGCACACGCGTATCTGGAGAGCTTCGTGGCCCGTATCGCTGGCGTCAACATCCCGACCAACAAGCGCGTCGAAATCGCGCTGCAGTACATCCACGGCATCGGCCCGGCCGCCGCCAAGGACATCACGTCGAAGGTCGGCATCGAGCCGGCCCGTCGCGTCAACCAACTGACCGACGCCGAAGTGCTGCAGATCCGCGAGACGATCGACCGCGACCACACCGTCGAGGGCGACCTGCGTCGCGAGACGTCGATGAACATCAAGCGTCTGATGGACCTGGCCTGCTACCGCGGCCTGCGTCACCGCAAGGGCCTGCCGGTCCGCGGCCAGCGCACCCACACCAACGCCCGCACCCGCAAGGGTCCCGCCAAGCCGATCGCCGGCAAGAAGAAGTAAGAGATAGCCATGGCCAAGGAACCGGGTCGCGTTAAGAAGCGCGAGCGCAAGAACATCACCTCGGGCGTCGCCCACGTGAATGCGTCGTTCAACAACACGATGGTGACCATCACCGACGCTCAAGGGAACGCGATCTCCTGGTCGTCGGCCGGTCACATGGGCTTCAAGGGGTCGCGCAAGTCGACCCCGTACGCCGCCCAGATGGCCGCCGAGGATGCGGGCCGCAAGGCCGCCGAGCACGGCGTGAAGACGCTGGAAGTCAACGTCTCGGGCCCGGGTTCCGGCCGTGAGTCGGCGCTCCGCGCCCTGCAGGCCGTCGGCATGACCATCACGACCATCCGCGACGTCACCCCGATGCCGCACAACGGCTGCCGTCCGCCCAAGCGCCGCCGCGTCTAAGCGAACGACGACCGACTATATCTCCGCCGGTCCTGCCGCCCTGACGAGGAGCGAGGGACCGGCGAACTCCGTTTTCGAGGGACATCCATGATCGAACGTAACTGGCAAGAGCTGATCCGTCCCGAGAAGCCGCAGATCGAGGCCAGCTCCGACCCCCAGCGCAAGGCGCGCCTGGTCGCCGAGCCCCTGGAACGCGGTTTCGGCGTGACGCTCGGCAACGCCCTGCGCCGCGTTCTGCTGTCGTCGCTGCAAGGCGCGGCGGTGACGGCCATCCAGATCGACGGCGTCGTCCACGAATTCTCGTCGCTGGAAGGCGTGCGGGAAGACGTCGTCGACATCGTGCTGAACATCAAGCAACTGGCGCTGCGCATGCACGCCGAGGGCCCCAAGCGCATGACCCTGCGCGCCACGGGCCCCGGCCCGGTGACCGCCGGCCAGATCGACGTCCCCGCGGACATCGAGGTGCTGAACCCGGATCACGTCATCTGCACCCTGGACGACGGCGCTTCGGTCCGCATGGAACTGACCGTCCAGAACGGCAAGGGCTATGTGGCTTCGGAGTTCAACCGTCCGGAAGACGCCCCGATCGGCCTGATCGCCGTCGACGCCCTGTATTCTCCGGTCAAGCGCGTCGCCTATCGCGTCGAGCCGACCCGCCAGGGCCAGTCGCTGGACTACGACAAGCTGGTTCTGGAAGTCGAAACCAACGGCGCCGTGTCGCCTGTGGACGCCGTGGCCTACGCCTCGCGCATCCTGCAGGATCAACTGCAGATCTTCATCACCTTCGACGAGCCGAAGAAGGCGGTCGAGGCGTCGGACGGCAAGCCCGACCTGCCGTTCAACCCGGCCCTGCTGAAGAAGGTCGACGAGCTAGAGCTTTCGGTCCGTTCGGCCAACTGCCTGAAGAACGACAACATCGTCTACATCGGCGACCTGATCCAGAAGACCGAAGGCGAGATGCTCCGCACCCCGAACTTCGGCCGCAAGTCGCTGAACGAGATCAAGGAAGTGCTGGCGACCATGGGCCTCAGCCTCGGCATGGACGTGCCGAACTGGCCGCCCGAGAACATCGAAGACCTGGCCAAGAAGTTCGACGACCAGATCTAGTTTCAACCCTCCGCCCAAGATCTGCGGATCGCGGAGCGGTTAGAATGAGAGAGCCCCAGGTCCGGCGCGCCGGATACCAGGGTTGAGTAGGAGAGACCCCGATGCGCCACGGCGCCGCCTATCGCAAGCTCGGCCGTACGGTCAGCCACCGCCAGGCCATGTTCGCCAACATGGCCGCCTCGCTGATCAAGCACGAGCAGATCACGACGACCCTGCCCAAGGCGAAGGAACTGCGTCCCTTCGTCGAGAAGCTGGTCACGCTCGCCAAGAAGGGCGACCTGCACGCTCGCCGTCAGGCCATCAGCCACGTCCGTGACGTGCCGCAGGTCGGCAAGCTGTTCGAGACGATCGGCCCGCGCTACGCCGACCGCAACGGCGGCTACATCCGCATCATGAAGGCCGGCTTCCGCCACGGCGACAACGCCGCCATGGCCGTCATCGAGTTCGTCGACCGCGACGTCGACGCCAAGGGCCAGGATTCGGGCCCGGTCCAGATATTCGAGGGCGACGACGAAGCGTAAGCTTCCCCGTCGGGGCTAAAGAAGGGGCGGCCGGTGTGAACCGGCCGCCCTTTTTCGTTTCGGACAAAGAGGGCCGCATGGCGGACAAGGTGACATTCCTGGGCGGGCGCGCGGTCTTCGTCTGCGCCTTGGACGGTCCGCGCGTGACGTCGGAGGCCGACGCCCTGGACCTGCTGGGCGGCCTGTGGGGCCTGGAGGCCGACTGGCTGGCCCTGCCCAAGGCCCGCCTGGGCGAGGACTTCCTGCGGCTGCGCACCGGTCTTCTGGGCGCCGTGGTCCAGAAATTCGTCAACTACCGCACGCGGCTGGCCATCGTCGGCGACATCTCCGCGGAGGTGGAGGCCAGCGACGCCCTGCGCGACTTCGTGCGCGAGGCGAATTCAGGCGACCACGTCTGGTTCGTTCAAGACATGGCGGCGCTGGAGGCCCGATTGTCGGCCCGCTGAACCGGCTCGGCCGCGCGCGGCTCGCATCCGGCCAGGATGGACAGAACGGCTACGCCGGCGACGACGACGGCGGTGCACCCATAGGCCAGATCGTCCAGGCGGGTGCGACGGTTCGGGGTGTTCTTCTTGCTGTGCGACATCGTCCAGCTTCAAGCCGATTTCCCGCCGGACCGAAATCGATTAGATGGGGCAGGCC
Source organism: Brevundimonas sp. CURTG3B2_SDJG (assembly GCF_057364705.1). Lineage (NCBI taxonomy): Bacteria > Pseudomonadati > Pseudomonadota > Alphaproteobacteria > Caulobacterales > Caulobacteraceae > Brevundimonas > Brevundimonas sp. CURTG3B2_SDJG. The sequence continues at coordinate 7,996 of NZ_JBNFOJ010000072.1, read as the reverse complement.
TGTGAGCCAGGATCACATGACCGCCCGAGCCCTGCCGCCCCTGACCGCGCTCCGCGCCTTCGAGGCCTTCGCCCGCCACGGCGCGATGACGGCGGCGGCGCGCGAACTCTCGGTCACCCATGGCGCGGTCAGCCGGCAGATCGCGGCGCTGCAGGCTTCGCTGGGCGTCGACCTGGTCGAGGGGCCGCGTCACCGCCTGGCCTTGACCCCCGCCGCCGCGCCTGGCCGAGGAGCTGACCCCGGCCTTCGCCGCCATTCGCCGCTCGGTCGACGCGGCCCGCCGCGCCGGCCCCACCGAGATCGAGGTCTCCTGCCTGGGCACCCTGGCGGTCAAATGGCTTATCCCGCGTCTCCCAGGCTTCCTGGAGCGCCATCCCGAGGTGCGCGTCCGGCTGTCGGAATCCTATGTGCGCGCCGATTTCAGCCGCGACCGGTTCGACGCCGCCATCCGCATCTTCAATCCGGACCAGACCGCCCCGGGCGCCGAGGTCAGCGAGATCATGCCCCAGATGCAGGGTCTGGTGGCCGCGCCCTCGGTCGCGCCGCCAGGCAGCGCCTGGGCCGATCTGGCGGACCTGCCGCGGCTGCACGCCGCCACCTTCCCCGAAAGCTGGCGAGTGTGGGGCGAACTGGCCGGCGTGGACATCGGCCCGGCCCGGATCGAGCGCGAGTTCGGGCACAACCACTCGATGATCGAGGCGGCGCCTCCGGCCTGGGCCTGGCCATCGTCAAGCACATCGTCAACCGGCACCGCGGCGGCCTGACCGTCGAGAGCGCGCCGGGCCAGGGCGCGGTCTTCACCGCCTACTTCCCGATCGCGCCGGGCAAGCCGGGTGCGACAGGCGGATGACGCCAGCGTCACGAGCGGCCGGGCCTCGTAACAGAACTGTCACGCCGCCGTCTTAATCCGCTGACCATTCCCGGGCAGTTTCCGCGCCGGGGCGAACCGGGCGACCGGACCGTTCCGATTCCCTTTCCCGGTCGCCTCCCCGGACCCTGATGACCTGGCTCTTTCTGCCGATCCTGATCGTCGCAGCGGCCGCCGCCTGGTTCGGCGCGCGCGCGCTGGCCCGTCGCCGCTCCCAGGGCCAGTGGGCGCACTCTCGCCCCAACCAGCACGCCGCTTACGCCCTGATCTGGACGGCCGTGCCGGCGCTCCTGGTGCTGATCGCCGCCTCGATCTTCTCCGGCCCGGTGCAGCACCAGCTGATGGCCTCCGGCGCGCCCGAGGCCGTGCAGCAGCTCGAGCCCTTCCGCCGCCAGGCCTTCTACGCCGACGCCCACGCCGTGGGCGAAGGCCGCCAGACCGCCCAGATCTGGCCCGCCCACTACGCAGAGCTGCTGCCCGCCGAGGGCCGCCGCGCCGCCCGTATCGACCTGATGCTGGCCTTGGCCGGGATCACCGGCGCCGCCCTGGCCGCCGTCCTGGGCGCCCTGTTCGTCTTCAGCCAGATCCGCCCCGGCCTGCGCGCCCGCAACCGGGTCGAGGGCTGGATCGTCGGATTGCTGTTCACCTGTTCGGTCGTGGCGGTGCTGACCACGATCGGCATCATCTCGTCGCTGGTCTACGATTCGGCGCGCTTCTTCTCGTCGGTGCCGATCACCGAGTTTCTGTTCGGGACCCAATGGAGCCCGCAGACGGCGATCCGCGCCGACCAGGTCGGCTCGTCGGGCGCCTTCGGGGCCCTGCCGCTGTTCGCCGGCACCTTCCTGATCATGATCATCGCCATGCTGGTGGCGGGGCCGGTCGGACTGTTCTCGGCCATCTATCTGTCCGAATACGCCGGGCCGGTGTTCCGGGCGACGGTGAAGCCGGTGCTCGAGATCCTCGCGGGCGTGCCGACCGTCGTCTACGGCTTCTTCGCCGCCCTGACCGTCGGTCCGGCGCTGCGCGTCTTCTTCAATACCATCGGCTCCTGGCTGGTCGGCGGCCCCCTGGACGGCCTGGGCCAGTACCTGATGCTGGTCCAGAATCAGATGGCCCTGGTCGCCGGCGGGGTGATGGGCATCATGCTGATCCCCTTCGTCAGCTCCCTGTCCGACGACATCATCAACGCCGTGCCGCAGTCCCTGCGCGACGGCTCCTACGCCATGGGCGCGACCAAGTCCGAAACGGTGAAGCGGGTCCTGCTGCCCGCCGCCCTGCCCGGCGTCGCGGGCGCGATGCTGCTGGCCATGTCGCGGGCCATCGGCGAGACCATGATCGTGACGATGGCCGCCGGTCTGGCCGCCCGCCTGACCCTGAATCCGCTCGAGACCGTGACCACCGTCACCGTCCAGATCGTCACCCTGCTGACGGGCGACCAGGAGTTCGACAGCCCCAAGACCCTGTCGGCCTTCGGCCTGGGCCTGACCCTGTTCCTGGTGACCCTGCTGCTGAACATCGTCGCCCAGCGCATCGTCCAGACCTATCGGCAGCAATATGACTGAGACGGCCCTCGACACGCCCGTTCAGACCTCGGCGCGCGCGGATCGCCTGCGCGCCGGCCTGAAGCGCCGGTACGCCCGCGAGCAGCGCTTCAAGCTGTATGGCCTGCTGGCCATCGGCGTGGCCGTCGGCTTTCTGCTGCTGCTGCTCGGCCGCATCATCGACCAGGGCCACACCGCCTTCTACAGCCACACCGTCACCGTGCCGGTCTACATGGACCCGGCCCGGGTCGACCGCGCCTATCCGCAGGGCACCAATTTCGAACAGCTGGCGCCGAACAGCAGTTGCGCCGGATGAACATCACGGACGACGCCCAGGGCTCGAAAGCCGCCGCCATGCGCAGGTTGTTCTCGTCCGAGCTGAAGTTCGCCGCCGCCGACCGCATCGCCAAGCAGCCCGGGCTGATCGGCCAGACGGTGACCATCGCCGCCCCGGTCTCGGACGACGCGGACCTCTATTTCAAGGGCGAGATTGAGCGCTCCACCCCCGCCGACCAGCGCCGCCTGACCGACGAGCAGATCGACTGGCTGGATCGAATGAAGGCCGGCGGCCAGGTCTCCGCCCACTTCAACGCCGCCCTGTTCCAGCGCGGCGACTCGACCGAGCCGGAGCTGGCGGGGGTGCTGGGCGCCGTCATCGGCTCGGCCCTGATGCTGCTGGTCACGGCTCTGGTGGCCATCCCGCTCGGCGTCGGCGCGGCCCTGTATCTGGAAGAGTTCGCGCCCAAGGGCCGGCTGACCGATCTGATCGAGGTCAACATCAACAACCTGGCCGCCGTGCCGTCGATCATCTACGGCCTGCTGGGCCTGGCTCTGTTCATCAACTGGATGCACCTGCCCCGCGCCAGCCCGCTGGTCGGCGGCCTGGTGCTGGCCCTGATGGCCCTGCCGACCATCATCATCGCCACCCGCTCGTCACTGAAGGCCGTGCCGCCCTCGATCCGCGAGGCCGCCCTGGCCATGGGCGCCAGCCGCACCCAGACGGTGTTCCAGCACACCCTGCCCCTGGCGATGCCGGGCGTCATGACCGGCGCCATCATCTCCATGGCCCACGCGCTCGGCGAAACCGCCCCGCTGCTGTTGATCGGCATGGTCAGCTTCGTCCCGGGCCTGCCCCACAGCCTGGTCGAGCCGACCGGCGCCCTGCCCTCGCTCGTCTACATCTGGGAGAACGCCTCCGAGCGCGCTTTCCACGAGCGGACCGCGGCCGCCATCCTGGTCCTGCTCGCCTTCATGATCGTCATGAACGCCGCCGCCATCCTGCTGCGCCGGCGCTTCGAACGCCGTTGGTGATCCCCATGTTCTCAAAGATCTTTCGCGCTCCGGAAGGCGATCAGGGCGAGGGCGCGCCCTCGGACGCCCCCGTCATGACCGTCCCGACGGTGACCCACGGCGCCGCGCCCATCGGCCCGACCAAGATCGCCGCGCGCGACGTCTCGGTCTTCTACGGCGAGAAGCAGGCCCTCTACGACGTCTCGCTGGACATCCCGGACAAGACCGTCACCGCCCTGATCGGCCCGTCGGGCTGCGGCAAGTCGACCTTCCTGCGGACCATGAACCGCATGAACGACACCATCAGCCACGCCAAGGTCACGGCCGGATCGAGATGGACGGCGAGGACATCAACGCCCGCGCCGTGGACCCCGTGCTGCTGCGCGCTCGCGTCGGCATGGTGTTCCAGAAGCCGAATCCCTTCCCCAAGTCGATCTACGAGAACGTCGCCTACGGCCCGCGCATCCACGGCCTGGCCGCCTCCAAGGGCGAGCTGGACGGGGTGGTGGAGGCCTCGCTGAAGCGCGCCGGCCTGTGGGACGAGGTCGCCGACCGCCTGCATGCCCCCGGCACCGGCCTGTCGGGCGGCCAGCAGCAGCGCCTGGTCATCGCCCGCGCCATCGCCGTCGAGCCGGAAGTCATCCTGATGGACGAGCCCTGCTCGGCCCTGGACCCCATCGCCACCGCCAAGATCGAGGAGCTGATCGACGAACTGCGCGAGCGCTACTGCATCGTCATCGTCACCCACTCCATGGCCCAGGCCGCGCGCGTCTCGCAACGCACCGCCTTCTTCCACCTGGGCCGTCTGGTCGAGACCGGCGACACCGAGGAAATCTTCACGAATCCCCGCGAGCGGCGCACCCTGGACTACATTACGGGGCGCTTCGGCTGATGAACCAGCACACCGTCAAGGCCTATGGAGACGAGCTCAACCAGCTGACTGCCGAGGTCGCCCGTATGGGCGGCCTGGCCGAGGCCCAGGTCGCCGACGCCGTCGAATCCGTCGCCCGCCGCGACGTGGCCCTGGCCCGCGCCGTGGTCGAGCGCGACGCGCGCCTGGACGGCATGCACCGCGACATCGAGAAGAAGGCCATCCGCCTGATCGCGCTCCGCGCCCCGGTCGCGTCGGACCTGCGGCGCACCCTGGCGGCGATGAAGCTGGCGGTCGATCTGGAGCGCACCGGCGACCTGGCCAAGAACATCGCCAAGCGCGCCCTGATCCTGGCCGAGGGCGAGCCGATGCAGCCCCTGACCCGCTCCATCGAGCGCATGGGCAAGCTGGTTTCCATGCGCCTGCGCGACGTGCTGGACGCCTACGCCGCCGCCGAGGTCGACCGCGCCATCGCCGTCTGGAACACCGACGACGAGGTGGACGAGCACTACAATAGCCTGTTCCGCGAACTGCTCACCTACATGATGGGCGACCCGCGCACGATCAGCGCCTGCACCCACCTGCTATTCATGGCCAAGAACCTGGAACGCATCGGCGACCACGCCACCAACATCGCCGAGACGATCCACTACGAGATCACCGGACTGGAGTTCGCGGGCGAGCGTCCGCGCTGGAACCCGGATCCGGACACCGACGAGCCGACCCCCGCCTAACGACCCTGCCTGACGACCGGAGAGCCTGACGTGCAGCCCTATGTTCTGGTGATGGAAGACGAGGACGCGCTCGCCACGCTGCTGTCCTACAACCTCGAGAAGGAAGGCTACCGCGTCGTCGTCGCCTCCGACGGCGAGGAAGGCATGCTGCAGATCGACGAGCGCCTGCCCGACCTGGTCCTGCTGGACTGGATGCTGCCCAAGCTCTCGGGCATCGAGGTCTGCCGCCGCATCCGCGGCCGGCCCGAGACCCGCAACCTGCCGATCATCATGCTGACGGCCCGCGGTGAGGAGAGCGACCGCGTTCGCGGCCTGGACACCGGCGCCGACGACTACCTGACCAAGCCCTTCTCGATGACCGAGCTGACGGCCCGCATCCGCGCGGTCCTGCGCCGCATCCGCCCGGGCCTGGCCGACGACCGCATCAACCACGGCGACATCGTCATCGACCGCGTGGCGCACCGCGTGCGCCGCGCCGGCTCCGAGATCCACCTTGGCCCGACCGAGTTCCGCCTGCTGGACCACTTCATGCAGCACCCGGGCCGGGTGTTCAGCCGCGAACAGCTGCTGGACGCCGTGTGGGGCTCGGACGTCTACGTCGAGGCCCGCACCGTCGACGTCCACGTCGGCCGCCTGCGCAAGGCGCTGAACGTCGACGGCACGGTCAACCCGATCCGCACGGTCCGCTCGGCGGGGTATTCGCTGGACCTGGGCAGCTAGGCTTCCGTCGGGAGCAGGGCGGACGGCGATGGCCTCGCCCCGCCCTTCACCCCGTCCAGGTGTCTTCAAAGACACGCTGGAAATTGCCGCCCAGGATCTTGTCGACGACTCGCGCCCCGTACCTCCGTCGCCGCAGTTCGTCCGCGATCACCGCGAAGCGATCGGGCCGGTTCAGCCCGGTGACGAAGGGCGGCGGCCCTTCGCCGGGCGCGGCGACGCCCGCGGCCTTGCGCTGCTCCAGACTGGCGTTCCAGGCCGCCATGCTTTCGGGCGAGGTGTCGAAGGGCCACAACAGGGCGTCGCTGCCGATGCCGACGTGGTCCTCGCCGCAAACGTCCAGGGCATGGATCAGGTGGGCGAAATAGACCTCCAGCGAGGGCTGGGCCGGGGCCGTCGTCAGATAGCTGAGTTCGTAGATCCCCATCACGCCGCCGCGCTCGGCCAGGGCCCGCATGAGGCGGTCGGACTTGTTGCGGGGATGGGGGTGAACGGCGTCGCAGCCCGCGTGGGTGATCAGCACGGGCTGGCGCGACGCCGCCACGGCGCCCAGACTGGACGCCTCGTCGCTGTGGCTGACGTCGACCGTCACGCCTCGGGCGTTCATGCGCTCGACCGCCCGTCGCCCCAGCGCGGTCAGGCCGGTGGACGGCGACGACATCGTGCCCGAGGCGAAGGGGTGGTGCGATTGTAGCTGAGCCCCATCACCCGGACGCCGGCGGCGCGGAACGGGTCGATCGCGTCGACATCCCCTTCCAGCATCTCGGCGGCCTCGAACGAATAGATGACGCCCAGCCTGCCAGTCGCCCTGGCGCGAGCCAGATCGCCCGGCGCGAGGACTTTCAGATAGACGTCGGGATTCAGCGCCAACGCCTTGTCGATGTCGGCGATGGATTGCGCCGTCTCGGCTCGAGACTCGTTGCCGGAACCGCCGATGGTCAGCTTGGCCGCCGTCAGGCCCGACGCGCGGATCAGGTCGCGCGCCTCCTGGTCCAGAGGTTTTTCGGGATCGATCGGCAGCACCAGATTGCCGTTGATCAGGACCGTCCCGGGTCCCGCCCGACGGCCGGAGGCTCCCGGGACCGTGGCGCAGGCCGTCAGGGTCGAGGCGGCGACGGCGCCCAAGAAGAGGCGGCGATTGGTGGTCATGGGCCCGCAGTCTCCAGCTTGACCGGAGAAATATGTAGGACCCTACCTATATGTCAATCGGCGGACGCATTCCCGAGATCTGAGCCATGATCCGGTCGAACATCGACCGGCGGTCCAGCGCATCGTCCAGCCGGTCGAGCAGGCGGACCAGGTCCCCCGCCTCGTCGTTCAACTCCTGCGCGGCGGCGTTGAAGGCCTCCCACAGCGGCGTGAGCCGGTTCGCCAGAGCCTGCCCGCTCTCGGTCAGGTGCACCAGTCTACGTCGTCCGTCCTCGGCGGCGGCCAAAGAGGCGATCAGGCCGGCCTTCTCCATGGACCGGCTGGCTTCGCTGACCGAGGCGTGGGTGATGCGAAGGATCGCCGCGATCTCGCCGACGGCCATGGGGCGACCGTGCTCGACCAGTTGGCGCAGGATGCCGTACCAGCGCTGCTCGAACCGGACATTCTGGGCCGCATAGACCCGGGTTCCGTCGCGGTCGATTCGTTCGGACGCCCGGCGCAGGCGGGCGCCCAGGGCCGCGCCGCCGAAGCTGCGGCTGTAGTCATGGGAATCGGACATCGCGAAATCCGGCGAACAAGAGGGCGCACGTCTTCTGGACCCATTCATCCGGACTTCAAAACCCGCGCCGGCCCGACGGCTCAACGGAGCGGGTTCACAGCCTCGCTCAACCCGTTAGGGTCCCCCGACATCTCAAGGAGTCCGCCCATGCGTCGTCGCACCTTCCTGTCGACCCTGCCCGCGGGGGCCTTGCTGGCCGGAAGCGGCGTCGCCCAGGCTCGAACGTCGGCGCAAAGCCGCGCCCCAGGCGCCCTCGCCCGCCCGGGC
>NZ_JBNFOJ010000071.1:0-11621 GCF_057364705.1 Brevundimonas sp. CURTG3B2_SDJG | reverse complement strand
CAGCGGGCGGACCAGCACGTCCGGCGCCCGGCATGCCGGCCCTGAACACCCTCAGCGCATCCTCCAGCAATGGCGCGCCTCGGCCGCCGGTCTTGTTTCAGTCGGGCTTCCGCCAGTTGAAACAGCGCCGCGCCCGTTTCGGGATCGTCGTCTCCGTACGCTTCACGGCTGAGGGTCAGGGAGGTAGTCGCGACGTCGGCCGCCTCGTCGTACTCGCCCTGTGCGATCAGGACATCGATCAGGCTGCCGTAGGCGCCGCCGCGAAGCCGGGCGTCGACCGTTGCCGGCATGACCGCCAAAGCGCGTCGGAGCATCGCCTCCGCCAGGTCCATCTTGCCCTGGGACGTCAGTATGTCGCCCAGGGCGACGTAGCTGAGAGCGGTCGATGGATGCTCGGTCCCCAGAAGGCCTTCCCGAAGGGCGATCGAGCGCCGCAGCGCCGCCTCGGCCTCGTCCAGCCGTTCCATCCGGATCAGATTGACGCCCATGTTGTTCAGCAGGGTCGCCAGCTCCATGACGTTCACGGGCTCCTGCGCCTCCCGTATAGCCAGCAGACGGCGATACTCGGCGATGGCCTCCTCGTGTCGGGTCATGGCCTCGAGGACCAGGATGCGGTTGGTGGAGAAGACCAGAGCCGGATCGCTGGCCTCGCCTTGGGCCTCGACGGCGAAGGCCGCCGACCGGGTCATGGCGTCGAGGGATTCGTCCAGCCGCCGCTGATCGAACAGCAGCATGCCCAGGTCGTTCAGGGCCACGGCGGTGAACAGGGGCGCCCGTTCCTCCATCTGATCGAGCTCGATCAGCATCTGGCGATACAGGGCCTCGGCTTCGGTCAGCCGTCCCCCGGCGACCAACTCGCGACCTTCGCCGATCCGGGCGACCAGGGCGTCGGCGTCCTGCGCCACCGCCGCCGGAGCGGACGCCAATAACAACGCGCACGCGGCGACGAGACTAAGCAAACGCGACTTCATGGAGCCGAAGGTATCACGACCCTCGGCGGGGAAAACCCTGTAGAACCTGACGCCGCGGCGGCTCACGCCGACGCCCTTCAACCACCTCGCGACGCCAGCACCTTCCGCAGTTGCCGCCCCACCGCCAGCGGGCGGCCGTCCTGGGCCCAGGCGGTGGCGTCCTCGACCGTCCAACCGCCGTGGCTGTCGCGCGAGACGAACTCGAAATAGGTCCAGCCGTCCGGCGCGGCGTCCTCCGGGATCGGGCCGAAGAAGTCGTAGCGCAGGTCGGCGGTGGCCGAGACCGCGGGCGGCGCGGGCAGCATGGTCCAGTAGACCGGGAAGGTCGCGTCCAGCAGGAAGGCCAGCCGGGCCTCGTCCAGAGGCCGGCCGTCGACGGTGCGCATCCAGACCCCCATGCGGTCGGTCTCGTTGCGGCCGAACAGCTTGATGCCGCCGACGAAGCGATGTTCGACGTAGCGGATGAAGTGGGGGCCGAACCGCGGGTCCATCGGCGTCAGCGGTTGGTCCTGAAGGGGCGGCGGAACGATCGAGGCGGCCCGCAACTCGGGACCCGCGCCGGGCTGGCCGTATGTGACCAGGCCGCTCATCGCCAAGCGATCGCCTTGCCCGGCTCGCACCGAGGCGTAGGACGCCGACCGGCCGCCGCGCAGCAGTTCGCTGGTGATCGTCAGGGGCTCGAAGCGGGCGCCGATCAGGAACTGGACCGCCACGGTGCGCAGGGGCGCTGTGATCCCCAGCGCCTGCCGCGGCGCCCTGGCCGCCAGCGCCGCCATAAGGCCGCCGAAAAGGGGCGCCTCGGCTCGCCGGCCAGGCCTGGGGCGCGTTGGAGAACGCGTCCGTCAGCGGCGCGATCAGGCCGCCCTGGCCGTCGCCGGCGAGCGTCAGGGCTTCATCGAGGGTCTGCTGGGTCATGCCGCTGGAACTATCCGGAACGAAAGAGAGGCGGAAGGCCCGAACCTTCCGCCCAAGTCGAGGGATCACGCTACGCCCCGGGGGAGCCGGAATATGTCCGTAGCGAAACAAGACTGACTTAGTCCGTTCGGATTGGCAACCCTCTTGCCAAACCGCTGACGTGACGTCACCTTTGCGTCATGGGACGCACCGCCGACTATTCGAGACAAAGCTGTTCGATCGCCGCCACGCTTGAGGTCATCGGCGATCCTTGGACGCTTCTGGTCATCCGCGACGCCTTCAACGGCGTCAGCCGCTTCGAGCAGTGGCAGGAGCGTCTGGGCGTGGCCCGCAACGTCCTCGCCGCCCGCCTGAAGAGCCTGGTCCAGCACGGGGTGCTGGAGCCGCGCCTCTATTCCGAGCGCCCGCCCCGCAACGAATATGTCCTGACCGCCAAGGGCAAGGACCTTTACGGCGTGCTGGTCACCCTGCACGGCTGGGGCGCCAAGCACGTCTATGGCGACGCCGACGCCGGGATCGCCATGATCCACAAGACCTGCGGCCACGACCTGAACCCCCGCATCGCCTGCGGCCATTGCAACGAGATCGTCCGTCCGCGCGACATCCAGCTGACGGTATCGGAAAACCGCCCGACCATCGGCGAGTTGATGCCCAAGGAACCGGCGGCCGACGAGGCGGCCTGAGCATGGTCGAACCGGTCACGCTGATCGGCAACCCTGTCTCGCCCTACGTCCGCAAGGTTCTGGCCGCCTGCGCGCTGAAGGGCGTGGAGGTGGCGCTGGACCCGCTGACGCCCTTCATGGGCGACGACGACTTCGCCAAGCTCAGCCCGCTGCGCCGCATCCCGGTGTGGATCGAAGGCGACCTGACGCTGTGCGACTCCAGCGTGATCGTCCAGTACATCGAGGAAACCGGCCGGGTCCGTCGCTATGGCCGGCCGACCCCGCGACCCGGGCCAAGGCGCGCTTCGTCGAGGAGTTCGCCGACACCCGGCTGTTCGACGTGTTGGGGTGGAAGCTGTTCTTCCAGATGGCTCTGAAGCCCCGCTTCTTCGGCGGCGAGTGCGACCAGGCCGTCGTCGACCAGGCGCGCGACGTCGAGCTGCCGGTGATCCTGGACTATCTGGAGGGCCTGACGCCCGAGACCGGCTTTCTGTTCGGCGAACTGAGCATGGCCGACCTGAGCCTGGCGCCCGCCTTCGCCAACGCCGGCGTGGTCCAAGTCGGGGTCGATCCGGGCCGGTGGCCGCGCCTGGCCGCTTGGCTGGAGCGGATGGAGGCCGAGACGCCGCTGGGGCCACTCAACGCCCTGGCCCGCGCCCTGATGCGCACGCCGGTCAAGCACCACCGCGACCGCCTGGCCGAGTTCGGCTTCGCCGCCTCGGCGCAGAGCTGGATGGGCGAGACGCCCCGCCGCGGGCCGATGACGCCGCAATGAACTCACCTCTCCGTCGCCCTTCAAGGCGAGGGAGAGGACAGATCGCGCAGCGATCAGGCGAGGGCGCCTCTGGCGTCGGCCATTTCGCCCCTTGATCCCACCCGCCGGCGTCGCCCTCACCTGGCGGTCGCTTGCGCGCCGACCGGTCCTCTCCATTCGCTTGGCTGCGAGTGGAGAGGCGAGCGCCTTCCCTCCACACCCCGCTTGCCGCACCCTGCGGCCATGCCGACTCGCTGCGCCTGGTGCGGGACCGACCCGCTGTACGTCGCCTATCACGACGAAGAATGGGGCGTGCCCGAGTACGATCCCCGCGCCTTGTGGGAGAAGCTGGTGCTGGACGGCTTCCAGGCCGGGCTGGCCTGGATCACCATCCTGAGGAAGCGCGAGGGGATGCGCGACGCCTTCGACGGTTTCGATCCGGAGAAGATCGCCGCCTATGGAGAGGCCGACATTCAGCGCCTGTTGGACGACGCACGCATCATTCGGTCACGCGCCAAGATCAACTCGGCGATCAAGGGCGCCCGGATCTGGCTGGAGATGCGGGAGAACGGCGAGGACTTCTCCGAATGGCTATGGTCCTTCGTCGGCGGCGCGCCGATCCAGAACCACTGGCCCGACAGCGACGCGCGGCCGGTGGCGACGGCGGAGTCCGAGGCCATGGCCAAGGCGCTGAAGACGCGCGGCTTCACCTTCTGCGGGCCGGTGATCGTCTACGCCTTCATGCAGGCCGTGGGCATGGTCAACGATCACGGCGTCGAGTGCTTCCGTCACGGCCAGGTTCGTGCGATGGGCCGCTCGTGACCGCTGCTCCGAAATCGCCGAAGGGAAGGCCCGCGCTCAAGGCCGCACGCGCCATCCCGACCCTGACGCTGGAAGCCCTGCTGATCGAGACCCGGGGCGGGCCGGTCTGCGGCGTGGACGAGGCGGGGCGCGGGCCCTGGGCCGGGCCCGTGTCGGCCGCGGCGGTGATCCTGAACCCCGACGACCTTCCCTACGGCATCGACGACTCCAAGGCCCTGACCGCGGCCAGGCGCGAAGCGCTGGAGATCGAGATCAAGGCGCGCGCTCTGGCCTGGGGCGTCGGCTTCGCTTCGGTGGACGAGATCGCCGAGCTGAACATCCTGCACGCCACGGGCCTGGCCATGTGCCGGGCGATCGAGGCGCTGCAGGTTCCGCCGGCGGCGGCCCTGGTCGACGGCAACTACAAGTTCAAGCTGCCGTGCCCTATCCAGACCGTGGTCGGGGGCGACGGCCTGTCGCTGTCCATCGCCGCCGCCTCCATTCTGGCCAAGACCGCCCGCGACCGGCTGATGATCGAGATGGACGCCCTCTATCCCGGCTACGGCTTCGCCAGCCACAAGGGCTACAATGCGCCCATCCACTCCGAGGCCCTGAAGACCCTGGGCCCCTGCCCCGAGCATCGCCGCGGTTGGGCGCCGATCCGGGCGCTGTTGGAAGCCTGAGCCGTCTCAGAGCTGCAACATGCCGCCCAGCATCGCGCCGGCCAGCGCCGCGACCACGCCTCCGCCCACGACCACCGCCCAAGCCGGCACGGCCCGCGCGACGTCTCCAAGGCTCGGCTCCGCCCGGGGGAGATCATTGGCGATGCGGCCCTCGAAGCGGTGCGCGTTCGGCGCCTTCCAGGCGACGGCCTCGAAGGCGTCGGCGGCGCGGCCGTAGACGCGATAGCCCTCGGGGCGGCGGGCGGCGCTCATCGTCAGGTCTTCCATGACCGGATAACGGACCTGTCCGTGCGCCGTTCCCCGCGCGCCTTCGCCGTCAGGCCGCGTCAGCCAGGTCCAGGCGCCGGTTCGAGACCACGAACAGGTATTCGACATTCTGGAGGCGGCCGACGGCGCCGACCTTCTCGCCCTTGGGATTGTGGATGCCGATGCGGGCGCCGACGTAGCGGGGCCGCTGGACCTCGATCACCTGCACCTCGCCGCGGGCCGACAGCATCTCGACCAGCTGCTCGCGGCTCAGATAGCCCTCGTCGTTGAAGGACACGACCAGGTTGGGCGCCTTCACCCTCTCGATCACCGTCTTCAACGCCGGACCGATGCCGGGCCGGCTGTTGAACACGCTCTTGCGCGTCTTCACGTCCACCCGCTTGTTGGCCACGCCATAGGTTTCGGGCTTGTCCCACAGGACCAGGCTCTCCCAGCAGTGGTAGTTCCCCAGGTAGGAGTGCTGGTTGTACGGCGGGTCCAGGTAGACCAGGTCGGCCTCCACCTCGGAGGCCAGTTCGACGGCGTCCGCGCGGTCGCCCTGCACGGCCCGGCCGGCGCTCCGGGCAGGATGTCGGGCATCCGCAACTCCAAGGGTTTCAGCGCCCTCGCGGCCCAGGACTTCATATAGGCCATCTGCAGCCCCGCGGTGGAATCCACCCGGTCGGCGGCCTCCATCAGGCTGACCAGGACTATGGCCTCCAGCTCGGGCTCCAGGGCCATCGCGGCGATGCGGTCGCGTATGGCGTCGACCCGCGCGCCGTTGTCGGGGTGAAAGAAGCGGGCGTCCTCGCAGAAGGCCTTGGTGAACCAGCCGGCCTCGGGCTTCACGGTCCGCAGGTCGGCCAGGACCGCTTCGGCCCTCTCCAGCCAGCGCTCGCGGTCGGCCTGGACATAGGCGGTCGCCAGCACATGGGCGTACGCGTTGTGGTCGTTCGACCAGACCTGGAAGCCCTGCTTCTTCAGCGCATGTCCGACGCGAGCCGAGCCGGAGAACAGATCGCAGACCCGTCCTCCTTCCGGCAGGGCGGCCGCGACGGTCGCCGTCACATGGCCCAGCAACGCGCGCTTGGAGCCGATGTACTTGATCATACAGACCTTCTGGGGGTCAGCCGCGGGCCTTGCCGCCCTTTCCCTTGGTCGGAGCATGCGCGAGTCGCAGCAGATTCGCAGCACCCGGCGCCCCGAAGGGCGTGCCGGCCAGGATCAGGATGCGCTGGCCGGGCTCGGCCAGGCCGTTGTCCATGGCGCTGGCGACGGCGTCCTCGGTGACGTCCTCCAGGGACGTCGGCTCCTTGCCCAGCCGGGATTCCAGCCCCCAGACCAGGGCCAGACGCCGCGCGGTCGAGGGATTGGGCGTCAGCGCCAGGACCGGCTGCAGCGGTCGCTCGCGGGCCATGCGCCGGGCGGTGCCGCCCAGGGTGGTGAAGACCACGATGCAGGCGGTGGACTGGGCCTCGGCGGCCTTGCGGGCCGCCGCCACCAGGGCGTCGGCGTCATGATCGTCCATGCCCGCATGCTCGGCGTCCATCAGGCCGGGCCATAGCGGATCGCGCTCCACCCGCTCGATGATGCGGTTCATCACCGACACGGCCTCCAGCGGATAGTCGCCAGAGGCGGTCTCGGCCGACAGCATCAGGGCGTCGGCGCCTTCGTAGGCGGCGTTGGCGACGTCGGACGCCTCGGCCCGGGTCGGGGCCGGCGCGCTGGTCATGGATTCCAGCATCTGGGTCGCCACGATGGCGGGCACCCCGCGCTGGCGGGCCGCCCGCAGGATCTGCTTCTGGGCGACCGGCACCTCCTCCGGGTCTAGCTCGACGCCCAGGTCGCCGCGCGCGACCATGACGCCGTCGCAGTAGTCCAGGATGCTCTCCAGCGCGTTCAGGGCCTGGGGCTTCTCGATCTTGGCCAAACAAGCCGCCTTGCCCCCCACCAGCCGCTTCAGCTCGGCCATGTCCTCGGCCTTCTGCACGAAGCTGAGCGCCACCCAGTCCACCCCGATGCGCAGGGCGAAGGCCAGGTCCTCGCGGTCCTTGGCGGTCAGGGCCGAGACCGGGATGACCGCCTCGGGCACGGCGACGCCCTTGCGGTCCGACAGCTTGGAGCCGCTCTCGACGGTGACGTCCGCCCATTCGTCGGTGCGCTTTCCGACCCGAAGCCGGACACGGCCGTCGTCCAGCAGCAGCAGCATGCCGGTGCGCAGCGCCCTGAAGATTTCGGGATGCGGCATCTGCACCCGCGTCTCGTCGCCCGGGGTCGGATCCAGGTCGAAGCGCATGGTGTGGCCCGGCTTCACCGCGATCTCGACGTCGGCGAAGCGGCCCAGCCGCAGCTTGGGCCCCTGCAGGTCGGCCAGGACGGCCAGGGGGCGTTTCAGCGCCATCTCGGCCCCGCGCACGGCCTTCAGGGCGGCGGCGTGGTCGTCGTGCGAGCCGTGGCTGAAGTTCAGGCGGAACACGTCCACCCCGGCCTGGGCCAGGGCCTTCACCGTGCCGGGGGCGCGGCTGGCCGGACCAAGGGTGGCGACGATGCGCGCGCGGCGGGCTCTCTTCATGGAATATCCGTAGGCCGCGAAGGGCGACGCCCCCTTCTGCCACGAAACGCCGCAGGATTAAGGGCGCTCCGCCCTCGGAAACACGAGTTTATGGCCGGAGCCGCGCGCGGGACGACCTCAGGCGTCCCTGAACGTCGTCCACGGCCCGGTGATGGCGAAGGTCACGCCGGGGAACATGATGTTCACGAACAGGGTCGAGCCGTCGGGCGAGAAGCAGGCTCCGGCGAACTCGGAGTTCCCCGAGAAGATGTTGCGGGCGATGGTGTACAGCTTGCCCTCCGGCGTCACGCCTTTGATGTGGTTGCGCGTCTCTCCGGAATAGTTGTCCTCGCACACCACCAGATGCCCCCACGGCGCGACCGTCAGGTTGTCCCCCATGTTCAGCGCCTTCAGGTCGGACGACTCGACGAACAGGTCGAGCTTGCCGGGCTCGCGGCGCTCGCCGGCCCGGCCCTCGGCGACCGAGGGGACGTAGCGCAGGATCTGCCCCCGGCGCACCGGGCCGCCCGAGGTCGCGGTGAAGTACAGCTCGCCGTCGGCGTAGTG
The DNA here is from genome assembly GCF_057364705.1 of Brevundimonas sp. CURTG3B2_SDJG. NCBI lineage: Bacteria > Pseudomonadati > Pseudomonadota > Alphaproteobacteria > Caulobacterales > Caulobacteraceae > Brevundimonas > Brevundimonas sp. CURTG3B2_SDJG. The sequence continues at coordinate 3,471 of NZ_JBNFOJ010000071.1, read as the reverse complement.
GATGCCTTCGCCGCGGGCGAACAGGGCCGCGCCGGCCGCGTGGCCGCGCTTCCGGAGGTCCTTGTTGGGGCTTTCCACGTCGTCCAGGTCGATCCAATCGACCGCCTTGACCTCGCCGACCGACCAGAACCGCTGTTCCTGGTTGGACGTGTCGGCGCCCGGCGCGCCGCGGATGACCAGCGCCTGCAGGCGGCCGCCTTCGGCCAGCTTGCCCGGCGTGGTCGGGATGAAGCGGTAGAACAGGCTGTCGCCCTTGTCCTCGGTCAGATAGACGATCCCCGTGCGCGGATCGACGGCGACCGCCTCGTGGTCGAAGCGGCCCATGGCCTTCAGCGGCACCGCCTCGACCAGCCCCGTGGCGTCCGCCGGCACCTCGAAGACATAGCCATGTTCGCGCGTGACGTCGGCGTCGGCCGGCCCCTCGTCGGTCTCCTCGCAGGTCAGCCAGCTGCCCCAGGGCGTCTGGCCGCCGGCGCAGTTGGTCGAGGTCCCGATCAGGCTCAGGTGCTGGCTGACGGTCTCGCCCGTGGCCATGTCGTAGACGACGGTGGTCGTGCCGCCCGGCAGCGGCCGGCCGTCCTTGAAGGTGTCGTAGGCCTTGGAGACGGCGACGCCGTCCAGCCGCTCCTGGTGATAGCCGCCGGGTCCCCAGTTGCGATGCGCCGCGCTGGCGCCCTTCAGTTCGTGATTGCGGACCAGGGCCACCCGCGTGCCGCCCAGGCTGAAGCAGCCCATGCCGTCCGGCTGGCCGGGCACCAGCAGGCCGTCGTCCATGGTCTCGCCGCTCTGCGAGATGACGCGGTATGAGAACCCTTCCGGCAGGTCGAGCATGGCGTTGGGATCGCGCACCAGCGGGCCGTAGCCGGGAACCTGGTTGACGTAGGTCTCCTCGGCCGTCTGGGCCAGCGCGGACCGGGCCAGGCCGCCGAAGGCCAGGCCCGCGGCGCCGGCCGCCAGCAGGGTCCGCCGGTCCGTGTTCATGTCGAAGCGCATGCCGAGTCCTTTCAAGGTCGGACGGGGCTTAGCCCGCCCGCCTCGATCGGATCATCATGGTTCTGTGAAGATCGGACCTCCGCCTAGAACGCCTTGGCCGCCTGCAGCCGGATCTGCTGCTGATGGCCCTCGTCGCTGAACTGGACCTGGTATTCCCCGTTCAGGCGCCAGCCGTTCAGGGTCGTCAGACCCAGGCCCAGCCCGGTGGTCAGGCGATCCTGGCCGAAGGGGGTCAGAACGGCCTCGTACGACGGGCCTCCGATCCAGTCGAGGTAGGACAGTCCGGCGCGGTCGGCGTCCTCGAACTCGTGGCTGTACTCCAGCCGGAACCGGACGCCGAGCTCGCCGTGGCGGACGATCCGGACATGAGAGCCTCGAAGCCCCAGGCCGGCGGTGGTCGAACGGACCACCTGCTCGTCATAGGTCAGGGCGTACGGGCCGCCGCTGGTCTCCGAGAAGGCCTCCAGAACCGACCGCGAGGTCGCCAGCCGTCCGTACGGCGACAGGTTCCATCCGCCCCGCTCGACGACCCAACCGGCGGCGGCCGCCGCGAACCACTGGTCGCCGTCGCGCTCGCCTGTCGCGAAACCGCCGGTGGCTGTGACGTACCGGCGCGACTCGAACGACATCGAGCCATATCCGACGACGCCGTCCACGAAGACGCTCCCCCCGGGCCGATAGCCGCCGTAGAGGGCGAGGCTGTAGCCGTCGGCTTCGCTGCGGGTGCCGTTGTCACCGACCCGGCTCTCGTCGCGGCCGTAGCCGATGCTGACGCCCAGCACGGCGCCGTCGGCGACCTGGTAATCCACGCCGGCCGTCAGGCCGTCGGTGGTGAACTTCGCCCCCGGCTGGCCCGCGTCGTCGTCGCGCCGGCCGAAATCCACGACGCCCGCGGCCCACACGCCCAGATGTCCGGCCGAGGCGGATCCGCCGGCTCCGCCGACCGCGTCGCCGGCGAAGGCGTCGTCGCGCGCCATGACCGCCAGCGAGGATGACGACGGTCTTTCGGCCGCCGTCAGATCGCGGCGCAGCGAGGGATCCAGCCCCAGGTCGACGGTCTCGTCGTCGCCCCGGAACCCGACCTGCACGGCCGTGCGTCCGGCCGTTCCGTCGCGCAGCGCCTCGAGGCGGCCGGCGATGTTGGCGGTCTGGGCCCCAGCGAAGCGGCGGGCCGTCTCGTCCTGGGCGGCGATCAGGCCCAGGACTTCGGGATCCAGGCTGGGATCCGGACGAGGGACGACGACCACCGTCACCGTTCCCGGCGCGGAGGTGCTGGCCGCGTTGCTCAGCGTGTAGGTGACCGTGGCCGCGCCCGAGAAGCCGGCGGCGGGAGTGTAGGTCAGGCTGTAGCGGCCGGCCGACGGGTTGACGATCGCGGTCGCTCCCCGAGCCCGCGGGCGTCAGGCCGACCACAGCCGCCCCCGTGAACGGACGCCGGTGGCCGCCGCGGTCAGGTCGACGGTGGCGGTCTGGCCCTGCAGGATCTCGACCGTGATCGGCGGCCCCACGACCGCGCTGGCGTTGACCACGATCGTATAGGCGCGGTCGCCCGTCGTGCTGAAGGCGTCGGTCGCCCGCAGGGGTGACGGCGTACGACCCGGCCGCCGTCGGCGTGCCGGACAGGACGCCGGCGGCGCTGAAGCTCAGGCCGGGCGGCAATGCGCCGCTCACCAGGCTGAAGCTGTAGGGCGCCGTGCCGCCGCTGGCCGTGACCGTCTGGCTGTAGGGCGTTCCCGTCGTCCCCGCCGGCAGGCTGGCCGGCGTCACCGTCAGGGGCGCCGCGGCGGCGACCAGGATGGTGTAGCTGGTCTGGACCGTATAGCCGGCGTCGTCGGTCGCCCGCACCACGGCGGTGTACGAGCCCGCGGTCGTCGGGACGCCCGAGTATTGGCCCGCGCTGCTGAACGCCACGCCGACCGGCAGGCTGCCGCTGACCAGGCTGTAGGTGTACGGCGCGATCCCGCCGCTCGTGCTCAGGGATTGAGCATAGGCGACCCCCACCTGGCCGCCGGGGAGTGTCGCGGGCGCGGTCGTCAGGGTCGGCGCCGGGATGTTCAGGGTGACGATCTGCGAACCCGTGAAGCCGTCGGCGTCCGTCGCCCGGACGTTCAGGCTGAATGCGCCGTGCGCTCGCGGGACACCCGAAAGCTGCCCGGCGCTGCTGAAGCTGACGCCGATCGGAAGGGCGCCGCCCAACAGGCTGAAGCTATAGGGGCCCGTCCCGCCGCTGGCGGTCAGCGTCTGCGAGTAGGCCTGACCCACGGCGCCGTCGGGCAGCGCGGCCGGCGAGACGGTGATCGTGGGCGGCGGGGCGACGACGACGGTGTAGCTGGTCTGGACCGTATAGCCGGCGTCGTCCGTCGTGCGGACCACGAAGGTGTAGGACCCGGCGAGCACCGGCGTGCCGGACAGCTGTCGGCGCTGCTCAGCGCCACGCCGGCCGGCAGGCTGCCGCTGACCAGGCTGTAGGTGTAGGGC
>NZ_JBNFOJ010000070.1:0-11638 GCF_057364705.1 Brevundimonas sp. CURTG3B2_SDJG | reverse complement strand
GCCCGCTCCGTCCGCCCCCGCCGCCGCGCGGTCTCGCCGGCCGAGCGAGCCTCCCGGTGCGACGGGACGGGCGGAAGTATAGGGCCGGCGGAAACCCGGGCGGGTTCAGGACGCTGGGCCCAAGGGGGAGACGAGGGATTCCAACGGCTTGGCGCGTTCGGGTTCGCTGGGAATCCGCGAATCGCCGACGCTCTGTCGTCCTTCTCCCACTGGGAGAAGGCGGCGGGCGGAGCCCCGTCGGACGAGGGTCGGCGGGCGAAGCGACCAAGCCGCCGCCGAACAGGAGAATCCTCATCCTTTGGCTGCTTCGCGCCGCCCTCCGGGTCGCCCAAGGACGACGGCTGCGCCGCCTGGGCTCAAGCCCTTTCCCATCGGGAGAGGGACTGGGAAGGGACGATCGGCCGGCGACGCCCCTAGGGTCAATCGACATTCAAACCCGTCATTCCCGGCCCCCGGGTCGCGCCGCTTGCGCGGCCCCGCCCGAGGAGTGAACCCCTCCGGTATCCATGAACACGAAAGGCGAAGTCGAGACCTCCAGGGCGCCAGTCGCGATCATGGATGGCCGGGACAAGCCCGCCCATGACGGACAGCAAGGGTTCGAGAGGCGAAGGCTATCGACTGAATGTCGATTGAACCTAGGCGAAGGCGCCGTTCTGGACCCCGACGAACTGCGCCCGCCCCCGCAGCGGAGCGAAGAGGTCGGCCTCGGTGCCGGTCATGAAGGCCTGGAGGCCGAGGGCCTCGATCTCGTCGAAGAGGGCGGCGCGGCGGGCCGTATCGAGGTGGGCGGGAGCTTCGTCCAGCAGGAGGACGGGAGGAACGCCGCCCGCCAGGCGCGTGAGCTGAGCCAGGATCAGGTTCAGCACCAAGGCCTTCTGCTCGCCGGAAGAACCCTCCGCGGCGGGGCGGTTCTTCTCGCGATGAAGGGCGGTCAGGTCGGAGCGATGCGGCCCGAACAGCGACCGGCCGGCGGCGGCGTCGCGATCTCACGGGCCCGGGCGGCCTCGAGGGGGCTCGAGACCACCCCGTCCACGCCGCAGTCCAGCGCCTGACGCACCCGCCGTTCGACCAGGTCCCGGGCCGTGAAGCCGTAGCCGATGTCGGTCAGGTCCTGATCCGATAGGCTGGTCAGGACGGTGACCGCCAGAAGCCTGGTGTCCGATCCCGCCGCGTCGCGGCCCTTGACCGCGCCCCGCATGACCTGGGGTTCGGCGTGCACGGTCAGCAGGTCGCAGCCGCCCTCGGCGACGGCGCGCGCGGCGCCTTCCACCTGAGCCCCGATGTCGTGCAGCTTCCAGTCCTGGAACACCGTCAGGCCGCGGGCACGAAGCTCCTGGGCGAAGGCCACACCGCCTGGGCGAGCCAGAAGGGTCAAGCCGATCTTGTAGGCGAGCACGGTTCCCGCCAGCTGATCGACCATGGCCCGGGCGGCGTCGAGCGAGGGCAGATCCAGGCCGACGATCAGGCGGCGATCGGTGAGGACGGGGGTCATCGAGGCTCCAATCGGCTGAAGGGGTGGACGTGCGGACGCGCGTCGGCCCTTATGGGCGGCGGGTGAATTGCGGGGCGAGGTCAGGTCATGGACGCGGTCGAACTGGGGGTCAACCTGTTCGTGATCCTGTTCGCCCTGCTGGATCCGATCGGCAACCTGCCGATCTTCGCGGCGGCGACGGCCGGCGCGACCATGCGGCAGCGGATCGCGGTGTCCTGGTGGGTCTGCCTGTTCGCGGCCGTCTTTATGGTCCTGATCTTCTTCACCGGGCTATGGACCCTGCAGTTCTTCGGCATCTCGATGGCCGCGTTCCGCATCGCGGGCGGCGTTCTCCTGCTGCTGCTGGGCCTGGAGATGGCGCGGGAGGATTTCATCTCCAGCTTCGTCGACAAGGACGCGGCCAGCGATCTGGCGGACGTCCGCGGCTACGCCAAGCGCCGGTTCCAGAGGCTGGTGGTGCCGTTCGCCATTCCGCTGATGATCGGACCCGGCGCGATCTCGGCGATCATCATTCAGGCGGGCGAGGCCGCCAAGCTCGGCGCGGCGGGCACCGTCGCCTCGATGGTCGCGATCGCCGCCGCCTGCGTCGTCTCCTTCATCTGCTTCGCCATGACGGGCCCGATCAGCCGGCTGCTGGGCGACGTCGGGCTGGCCATCGTGGTGCGGGTCCTGGGCCTGATTCTGTGCGCCCTGGCGATCCAGTTCATCCTGATGGGGCTCGGCGAGGCGATCCCCGGCATGATCAGCTCGGGCGTCACCGCGCCCTATCCCTCGGGCGGACACTAATTGAAAGGGGACGTCGCCCGCCCCCGAACGGCGCCTTGGCGACGGCCACCGGACGTCAGCCCGCCAGCCGTCGACCCCGCCTCCTAAAGGGACAGGGCGGCGCGGATGTCGCGCCAGTCCACATATTTGAAGTTCTGGGTGCCCACGTCGTTGACATCGTCCTGGATCACCACGACGCCCTCGGGGAAGGCCTCGCCCACCGGGCCGCCCAGGGCGTCCAGACCGTCGGTGCCCGTGACGCCGTCGATCGTCCCGTCCTCAACCACGAAGCGGCCCTTGTAGACCGGCGCGGCGCCGTCGATGCGCCACACCGGGAAGGTCGAGTCGCCCTGGCTGGAGCCGATCAGATAGCGAGCGGAGCCGTCTTCGAGGATGGTCAGGCCTTCGGCGTCCGCGACCAGGACGCCTGGCGCGATCGGCTGGACCAGGGTGCGCGCGGCGCCCGAGGCCGGGTCCAGGCCATAGCGCCAGATTCCGACGTTCTCCTCGGCGATATAGAGCGCGTCCGTCGCCTCGTCGGCGGCGCAGCCTTCCGAGATCGTGCCGATCTCGGCGCGGCGCACCAGGCGGGCCGACGGCTTGCCGTCGCGCCGGCGGTCAGCACGAACTGGCGCAGCTCGCCCTCGTGACCGGCCAGGACGGCGTGCACCTCATCCCCCTGGCGAGCAAAGCAGAAGCCGTAGGGCTCGACCACGTCGGTGGCGATCATTCCCCAGGGGCGGACGGCGTTGTCGCCCGCGCGGCCGGATCGAACAGATACAGGGCGATCCCCGTCTTGCCGGGGGTTCGGTCGCTGGCGCCCAGGACGACCTGGGGCCGGCCGTCGACGCTGAGGCCCTCGGTCAGGTCGACGTTGTTCAGCAGGCCTTCCGGCAGGAACTGCAGGATCGCGCCGTCCAGGCCGTAGATGTAGAGCCCGGCCTTCTTGTCGGTGCCCGCCACGAAGCCGCGCGTCGAGACGCCGCCGATCCGGACCGGGGTCGCCGAAGCCCAGATGGCGGGATCGTCCGCGGCGTCCTGGCCGGCCGTGCCGACCGAGGGCGTCTCCAGCACCGCGCGGACCGGGGCGCCCTCGCCGACGAAGCCCTCGCCTTCGCCCTGGTAGTCGACCTCTCGGGTCGCGCACGCCGCCAGCAGGGCGGTCGCGGCCGTGGCGATGATCAGGGGTCGGAGGGTCATCAGGTCGTCCTGCGAAGCTGGATGCGCGCGTGCACCACGACGTTTCGCCAGGGTCAACGCAAGGTCGGTGACGCTTTGGAGTCATCCAGATGACGACCCGTTCGCATCGGGATCATTTGTCATCCCCGCGTCTGAAAAAGGCCAAGTCCGCTTCGCGAAACCGTCGCGCACCCGTCGCCGGTACGGCCTAGCTGGCCCTCCCAGAGCCGGCGGCCGGGGGGCCGACCGGACCATCGGGATGCAAGCCATGAAACTCGGACTCCTGCTCGGCGCCGCCATCGCGCCGCTCGCTCTCGCGCTGGTCACCCCAGCCGTTGCCTCGGCCGACGAGGCGCCCCCGTCGCGACAGCCGGACCGGCCGTCTATGGGCGGGTCGTCAACGCTGACGGCGCGCCGCTGGCCGGCGCCGAGATCATTGTCCAGGGCAGCGGCGCGCGCCTCGTCACCGACCCGCAAGGTCGCTTCATCCTGCCGGTCAGCGCCGGCCAGACCACGTTCGAGGTCCGCTACCTCGGCCTGCCTACCGTCTCCCAGACCATTACGGCTACGGGCGGCGAGGCGGTCAGCCTGTCGGTGACGCTCGGCCAGCCGACCGCGACCAACCTGGACGACGTCGTCGTCACCGGCGTGATCACGGACGGCATCGCCCGTTCGTTGAACCAGCAGCGCAACGCCGACGGCACGGTCAACGTCCTGTCGGCCGACGCCATCGGCCGCTACCCCGACCCCAACGTCGCCGAGTCGCTCCAGCGCGTGCAGGGCATCGCCATCCAGCGCGACCAGGGCGAGGGCCGCTACATCAACGTGCGCGGCGCCCCTTCGGCCTTCACCGCCGTCTCGGTCGACGGCGTGGCCGTCCCGGCCGTCAGCCCCACGACCCGCGCGGTCGACCTCGACACCCTGCCGTCGGACATCGTCTCGACCGTTGAGGTCTCGAAGACCTTGCTGCCGAGCCAGGACGCCGACTCGATCGCCGGCGCCGTCAACGTCCGCACCCGCTCGCCGTTCGACAACAACGGTCTGTCGGTCAGCGGCTACGCCGGCGGCAGCTACAACGACTACGGCGGCTCGGATGTTCGCGCTGGCGCGACGGTGTCGAACGTCTTCGGCGAGAACGGCACGTTCGGCGCTCTGTTGTCGCTGAGCTACTCCGAGACCAATCGCCGGCCCGACAACGTCGAAAACGCGTGGAATTACAACGCGACGACCAATCTCTACTACCTTGATGAGACCCTGTTCAAGGACTACGAGACCAAACGCACCCGTCAGGCCTTGACCGGCGCCCTGGAATGGCGTCCGAACGACAGCACGCGGGTCTGGGCGCGCGGCTCGTTCGCCGAGTTCGAGGACGACGAGTACCGCGACACCCTGCGCTTCGCCTACACGGACAGCACGTCCACCCCGCAGGCCGGGGCCACGGACCGCTCGGCGACCTTCACCGGCGGTCGCATCTACAAGCAACTGCGCCACCGCACGCAGAACAACCAGATCAGCACCCTGAGCGTGGGCGCCGAACAAACCTTCGGCAACGGCGCGACCTTGGACGCCTCTCTGTCGTTCGCCAACAGCGAGCAGACCTATCCGCACCGTGACGAGTTGGTCTTCCGGTCGGGTTCGCAAACTCTGAGCTACGACACGACGGATCACTACAGCCCAACCTACTCGGCTTTCACCGACACGTCCGGCTACTATCTGAACGCCGCCAACTACAGCTTCCGCGAGAACACCTACCGCTCGAACACGACGACGCAGGAGGACGTGGCCTTCGCGATGAACCTCGAACTGCCGACCGTTATCGGCGGACATGAGGTGACGCTGAAGTTCGGCGGCAAGTACAGCACCCGCGACGTTGCGGCCGACGAAGAGCGCTTCCGTGATCGCGCCGCCGCCGCCAACCCGGGCACGCTGGCCTCGCTGCTGAGCGATCGTCGATCGCAGAACTACGACTACAACCTCGGCTTCAAGATGGATCACGAATCGGTCGCCGACTATCTCGACCGGATCGCGGGCATCTCGCGCACCACCGCCACCCGCCGTCTGCCGCAGTCGCTGAGCGCCGACTACACCGCAAACGAGGACATCCTGGCGGGCTACGGCCAGGCGCGCTTCGACGTCGGCGCGACCAATGTGGTGGTGGGTCTGCGCGTCGAACAGACCAGCTTCGACGGTTCCGCCCTGCGGGTGCCGCCGACCGGCGCGCCGGTCCAGGTCGATGTCTCGACTGATCGGACCGACGTGTTCCCGAACCTGACGATCCGCCACAGCTTCAATGAGAACCTGATCGGCCGCTTCGCCCTGACCCGTGCGATCTCGCGTCCGGAGTATTCCGAGATCGTCCCGCGGGTGCTGGAAACGACCGAGGGCAATACGATCACCTTCGCCCGCGGCAACCCGAACCTCGAGGCCGCCCTGTCGAACAACATCGACGCCGGTCTCGAGTACTATATCCGCCCCCTGGGCGTGATCTCGGTCAACGCCTTCTATAAGGACCTGTCGGACTACCGGTTCACGCTGAACACGGTGGCCCCCTACAGCGATCCGGCTATCCCCGGGATCACCCAGGCCGTCTACACCGAGGCGCTCAACGCGCCTGACGGCCACCTGGCCGGCGTCGAGTTCAACTGGCAGCAGACCTTCGACTTCCTGCCGGGCTGGGCTTCGGGCTTCGGCGTATTCGCCAACTACACGCTGACCGACGCCGAGATCAAAACCACCGCCAGCTACGCCGGACGCAACACCTTCGTCCTGCCGGGTCAGTCGGACGAAATCTACAACGCCGCTGTTTTCTACGAGAAGTACGGCTTCAGCGCCCGGCTTTCCTACACGCACCGGAGCGACTTCCTTGAGGCGATCGACGCCACCCGCCCGGGGCTTGACCTCTGGGTCGAGGGCCGCGGGCAGCTGGACTTCACCACCAGCTACGATTTCGGCAACGGCGTCGAACTGTTCGGCGAGGCCAAGAACCTGACCGACTCGGCCGGTGTTCGCTACTACGGCACGCGCGAGCGGACCTACGAATACGAAAAGTTCGGCTACAACGTCTTTGTCGGCGTTCGCTTCAAGCTCTAGGGCGCGTCGCCATCTCGAACTGTGGAGGCCGGGCGGCGACGCCCGGCCTTTTTCGTCTCGGTCCCGAAAGGTTAACGGTCGAGCTGGACCATTTCGCAAACCCTCGCTAGGTCGCCTTGGGGGCGAAAGCAGGCCGGGGCGGTTCGCCGTTTGCAAGGTGCCTCCCGAACGGGCGCGCGGGCGCCAGAACGGGACAGTCAGGTCGAATGTTTCTCGAAGGCCAGATCAACTGGATGTGGGTGCTGGGCGCTCTCGCGATCAGCGGCTATCTGATCGCGCTGGTCGCGATCTGGTTCGCGATCCAGAACCGCGGTCGCCATGTCGACGCCTCGGACCAGCTGGACCTGGTCCAGCGCGTGGCCGAAGAGTCGCAGAAGCGTCTATTCGAGACCCTGAACGCCATTCCGGTCGCCCTCGTCGAGACGGACCGGCAGGGCAAGTTCGTCTTCGCCAACCGCGCCGCGCACCAGCTTCTGGGCCGTCGGGACGCCGAGCTGATCGGGCTGAGGTTCCACTCCGCGACTTGGGGCATCACCTTTCCCGATGGCCGGCCGGTGCCGCCGGACCTGCTGCCCAGCGCCCGGGCCTTGCGCGGCCAGACCGTCAAGGGTTTCCAGCACATGATGGCCAATCCGGCCACGCGTCGGAAGATGATCGTCTCGGTCACCGCCATGCCGATCGAGAACGAGCTGGGGCAGATCACCGGCTCGACCGCGGCCATCGTCGAGACCGAGAGCCTGCAGACGCCCGAGGCCGTCGTTCCCGAACCCGTCGCGGCGCAGGCGCACGATGCGCTGACTCGCCGGGTGTTCGACGCGGCCTCCAGCGCCCTGGTGGTGATCGGCCCGGACGGGGAGGTGCGCGAGGCCAACCGAACGGCGCTTCTGGTGCTGGGACGCGAGGCCGCCGAGGGCGAGTTCGTCGAGCTCTTCCTGGCCGAGGATGAGCGGGTCGAGGGCCGGCAGGCGCTGCGCGCCGCCCTGGCGGCTCCCGTCGGCGAGGCCGAGAGCTTCACGTCCCGGACTGGAGCGCCGGAAGGGATTCGCTGGTCGATGCTGGCCCTGACCGACGCCGACGGCCGGATCGACGCCCTGCTGCTGGCCGGCGAGCGCGCCGAGGGGTCGAGGGACAATGCGGAGGCGGTTTCCGTCGAAACAGGACAGGGCGACGCGACCTCGCCCGAGATGAGCGAGGTGGAGACGGCGCTTCGTGAGGAGGCGGACGCCGCCCGCCGCCAGGCCGAAGAGGCCCTGGCCGTGGCCGCCGCCGGCGGCCGTCGCGATCGTGCTGACGCCATCGATCACCGGCCGCACCGAGGTCTATGTGACGGCGCCCGGCGAGCATCGCGCCGTGACCTTGGCGGACGGCTCCACCATCGTCCTGAACGGCGGGTCGCGGCTGTCGGTGCGTCTGAACGCAAGAGAGCGTCTTGTGGAGATGGCCTCCGCCGAAGCGGCGTTCGACGTCGTTCATGACGCCGACCGCCCGTTCCGGATCACCGTCGGAGAGAGCCAGGTGGAGGTGCTCGGGACGGCCTTCGATATCCGACGGGGCGAGGAGGCCACGCGGGTGGCGGTGACACGCGGCGTGGTGCGGGTCTCCGACCTCCGCAACCCGGACCACAACGTCCGTCTGACCCAGGGACAGACGGTGGAGCGCGAGGACGCCGACGGGCGCCTGCGGGTCACCGCCGTCGCTCCGGAACCGGCCGGATGGCGGACGGGGCGGCTGGTCTACGAGGATCGCCCTCTCTCCGAGGTGGCGACGGACCTCAACCGCGCCTATCCAACGCCGATCCGCCTCGCCGGCGGGACGGGCGCCCTGCGCTTCTCGGGAGTTCTCACGCTTGACGATCAGGCGGCGACAGTCCGCAGACTGGAGACCTTCCTGCCCGTGACCGCGGTTCAGCGGAACGGCGCGATCGAACTCCGGCCGCGCCGACCGTCTTGATATCTCCGGAGATCCGTCGCCAGGCCCTCGGGGCCGGCATCGTCTGGGTGCTGGCCTGCGGGTCGGCTCAGGCCGATACGCGGCATCGTCTGTCCATCCCCGCTCAGCCGATGTTGCGCGCCGTCCTTCAGCTCGGAGCCCAGACCGAGATCTCGATCGGCGCCGGCGAAGCCGCCGGGTGTGGCCGGTCGCGGCCCGTCCAAGGTGTTTTCGAGGTCGAGGCGGCGCTGCGCCTGATGCTGGCCGACAGTGGCTGCACCTATCGGCGCATAGACGCCCGAACCTATCTGATCGTCCGGCGCCCGCCGTCGGCGCCCCTTCGACCCCCGCCTGTCGTTCCTCCGGCGGAGGCGGAAACCCTCGAGCTCGGGGAGGTCATCGTCACCGCCACCAAGCGCGACCTGGCGCTCGCCGATGCGCCCTATTCGTTGTCGGCGGTGGACGGCGTCTCCTTGGACGCCGCCTCGCGCCGGGACACCGCCGCCTTGTCGACCCGATTGGCGGGCCTGACCGTCACCAATCTCGGCCCTGGCCGCAACAAGCTCTTCGTACGGGGGCTGGCCGACAGCGCGCTGACGGGCCAGACCCAGGCCATGGTCGGCCTTTATCTGGACGACACCCGCCTGACCTATGACGCGCCTGATCCGGACTTGCGACTCGTCGATCTGGAGCGGGTCGAGCTTCTGCGAGGTCCTCAGGGAACACTCTATGGAGCCGGCGCCATCGGCGGCGTGCTGAAGCTCGTCAGCCGGGAACCACGGCTGGACGCCTTCGAAGCCGAGGCCACGGCCGGCTTGACCTTCGCGGACGACACGGCGCCCGGCCATTCCGTGGATCTGGTGTTGAACGCGCCGCTCGTGCGCGATCGCCTGGCCTTGCGGGCGGTGCTCTACGAGGAGGTGCTGGAAGGGGTGGTGGACGACCCGGGGCTTGGCCTGACCAACACCGGCGCGATCGATCGAAACGGCGGCCGCATCGGCCTCCTCTGGCGGATCAACGACCGTTGGGACGCTCGAATCGGAACGGTCTTCCAGGAACTTCATATCGACGACAGCCAGTATGCGTTCGAATCCCTGTCGCCCTACGAACGCTCGCTGTCGGTGCGTGAACCCAGCAACAACGACTTCACGGGCGTCTCGCTGTCGCTGACCGGAGAATATGACTGGGGTCGCGTCAGACTGACCAGCGCCTACCAGGGCCACGACCTGGATCGCCGCTATGACGCCACCCGTTTCAGGGCCGGCGAAGGTCGTCCTCTGGCCTATGACGAGGCCGACAACATTCGCGCCTTCGCGATGGAAGGTTCGATCGCCTCGGCCCCGGGCGCCGCCATGGGCTGGCTGGCCGGGATCTACGGATCGCGTTACGGCCATGACCGCCGTGGCGAGGTGCTCGATCTGGGTGCGGGCGTTCGGCTCTACGAAACGGAGAAGCGCGACCAGACCAACGAAGGCGCGGTCTTCGGCGAAGTGGCCTGGGTGCCCAGCGACGGGCTGAAGCTCATCGTGGGCGGCCGTTATTTCTACGCTTCGACCCGGTCCTCGACCCGGGCGCGCTTTCGCAGCGCAGACGCGGACACCTTCGACGGCGAAACCCAGGACGACGGCTTCGTGAGCAAAGCCGTGCTGGAGTACGCTTTCCGGGACAACGTTCTGATCTTCGGCCAGGTCAGCCAAGGCTATCGCGTGGGCGGCTTCAACGGGGGCGTTCTCCTTGACGAAGACTACGGAACGCCCGGCGTCGGCCCTCAGCCCTATCGGTCGTTCAAACCGGACACCCTGCGCAGCTACGAACTCGGCGTCCGGTGGCGCGCCTTCGATGATCGGCTCGCGCTGCGGTTGGCCGCATTCGCCGTCGATTGGCACGCCATTCAGTCGGATCGCGTCTCGCGGGATGGCTTGCCTTTCACCGCCAACATCGGTTCGGGCAGCAACGAGGGCATGGAGATCGAGGGCGTGTGGAGCGACGGCCCTTGGCGGGTCGATTTCAATCTCATGGGCGGCAACCCGGCCCTCAACGCCTCGGATGAAAGCTACCCCCTCGCCAAGGACGGCAACTTGCCGGGAGTGCCCAAGGTGCTCGGCGCTGTGAGCGCCCGTCGTGAACTCTCCCTCAGAGGCCGCCCGAGTTGGATTAGCGGCTCCATCGGCTACGTTGGACGGTCCACCCAACAGCTCACGCCCACGACGACGACCGACATGGGCGGCTATGTGACATCGGAGATGGCCGCGGGCGTGTCTTTCGGCTCGTGGTCGGCGATCCTGCGCGTGGACAACATGTTCGGAAGCGCCGGCGACACCTTTGGCTATGGCAACCCCTTTCTGGTCGAGTCGGAGACCGTGATCACGCCTCAAAGGCCCCGGAATCTCTCGCTTTCCCTGTCGCGCCGCTTCTAGGCGGCGGCTCTTCTCGCACCGATGGGGACGAAGCGCCCCGTCGAGATGGCGCTAGCGGATCGCGCCCGTCTTCCGCAGGTAGTCGAGGTGCTCGTCTTCGGAGACGATGCGAAGGTTCGGCAGCCGGGCGATCCACTCCGCCGCCAAGGTCGTGATCGAGCGGATGTCCTGAGCGCGGAAGTGGCGGCTGTCGAGCTGGTCCAGCGTCTCGGGCCGGAACGGTCGGGAAAAGTTGTCATGGACTACGCGTTCGGCCTCGTCCGGAATCGCTCGAGCCCAGGCGATCATATCCCGCAACGTCTCGGCCTGCGGCGCGGCGCCGATCGCCTCCAGCCCCGCCAGCGCAGTCTCGAAGATATACATTCGGCCGTCAGCGTTCCCGAAGAACTGCGCATGACCACCGTTGCGGACCTCCCCCTCGTAGCGAAGCGCGCAATAGGCGTCCACCTCCGGCCCGGTGACCGTGTCGGCGCTGAACGCCCCCCGAGGAAGAACGAGACGGTCGATGAAGAAGTAGAACTCCTCGACCATCGCGTCCTCGTCTCCGATCACCCGGTCAGGAAGAACGAGAAGGCGCTGCTGGGTCATCGAAAACTCCGCGAAGACGGGCTCCGGTTGGGACTTAACAGGACTGGCTTCTAACGGCTTTCACGAGAACGGGTCCCTGACGATTCCTGCCTTCTAGCCGAGCGACACCGTCTTCGCGGCGCGCGGGCGGCGGCCCTGCAGGGCGAGAAACCGCCACGGCCCCGGCCAGCGCGGCCGC
>NZ_JBNFOJ010000069.1:0-11641 GCF_057364705.1 Brevundimonas sp. CURTG3B2_SDJG | reverse complement strand
CCTGGGCGTCCAGTCGCGCGGGCCGGGCTGCACGCCCAACATCCTCGTCGTCGCGGCCCGGTCGGGCGACGCCTCGGCGTTCGTCCGCCGCACCGTCGAGCAGAACGAATTCGAGTTCCGGCCGTCACGGGGCGGCACGGACCTGGGCAGCGCCGCCCTGGACGCCTTCGTGGCCTCCGAGGCTCCGGTGCGCTGGTGGCACGTGAGCCTGCCGGTCCATGTCGAAACGGGCGCCACCGCCATCCCCCTGGACGGTGAGGACCCGCCGACCCTGACCGTGCCCGATGTCTCGCGCCTTCACGCCGCCATCCGAAACGATCTCGCCCGGGTGATCATCGTGGTCGACGCCGAGAGGGCGGGCGGGGTGCCTTTCGCGGCCCTGGCCGACTATGTGGCGATGGTTGCGCTGGCGCAGATCGATCCGGCCGCCGACGTCCGCAGCGCGGATTCGATCCTGAATCTGTTCAATGGCGCGGCCCGTCCCGGTCAGCGGATGACCGAGTGGGACGCCAGCTTCCTGGTCGCCCTGTACGACTCGCGGCCCAATCCGGCCAACCCCGGCCAGCTGGAGCGCGAGATGGGACGCGGCATGACGGGCCTGCTGACCCGCGAGGCCCCGGCCGACTGACGGACGGTTCGGTCCCCACCTTGCGTCAACACTCCGGCAAGACGATATCCTGTCCAACAGGGACGGCGGCCGCTGAGTCGCGCCCGAAGCACCCCTCAGCGGGGATATCCGAGAAGGCCTGAATGCGCGATCCGATCGAACTGATGAACATGAACCTCGTCCCCATGGTGGTGGAGCAGTCCAGCCGGGGCGAGCGGGCCTTCGACATCTTCTCGCGCCTGCTGCGCGAGCGGATCATCTTCCTGACCGGGCCCTTCGAGGACGGCATGGCGTCGCTGATCTGCGCCCAGCTGCTGTTCCTGGAATCGGAGAACCCGAAGAAGGAAATCTCGATGTACATCAACAGCCCCGGCGGACAGGTATCCTCGGCGCTCGCGATCTACGACACCATGCAGTACATCCGCTCGCCGGTCTCGACGGTGTGCATGGGCATGGCCGCCTCGGCCGGCTCGCTGATCCTGACGGCCGGCGCCGCCGGCCAGCGCGTGGCCCTGCCGAACGCCCGGGTCATGGTGCACCAGCCCTCGGGCGGCTTCCGCGGCCAGGCCTCGGACATCGAGCGCCACGCCGAGGACATCCGCTACACCAAGCGCCGCCTGAACGAGATCTACGTCCAGCACACCGGCCGGACCTACGAAGAGGTCGAGCGCACCCTGGACCGCGACCACTTCATGTCGGCCGAGGAGGCCAAGGCCTGGGGCATCGTCGACCACGTCTACGACAAGCGCGAGCAGGCGGACGCCGACGGGGTCAAGACCCCGGGCGCCTGATCGGTTCTGGCACGATCAAGAGAGGGCGCGCCCGGGCGGGGCGCGCTCTTTTTCTTTCGTGCTATCAGGCGGCGATGAAGACGCATCACGCCAGCGGAACCGTCGAGGTGGACGGGGACATCTATCACTGGACGCTTCGGCGTCAGCCGCGCCCCCTGGCGGGCGGCCGCTGGGAGGGCGTCGCCCTGACCCTGCGCCACCAGGACTTCAAGCGCGAGGCGATCGTCCAGTTTCCGCCGCCGGTGAGGCCCAACGGCCGGCCGGACACCGACAAGCAGCAGATCGATCTGGACCACGTCCGCAACGCGGTCGCCGCCGCCATCGAGGCCGGGTGGGAGCCCACGTCGCGGGGCAAGCCGGTGGAGTTCTACGTCGACGCCGAAGGCCGGTGATCGGCTAGGGCCGGTCCCTGAACACCCGGAACCCCGGCTCGTCCGCGAGGGTCAGCATCTCGGCGTCGCCCGAGGTGTCGCCGTAGGCGGCGGCCAGGCGGACGTCGCCGCCATAGGCCTCGCGCAGCCGCCGCACCTTCTCCTCGCCCCGGCAGTTGGCGCTGGAGAAGGCGCCCGTGACCCGGTCCTGGCTGTCGAAGGCCAGGCGGGTGCCCAGCAAGGCTTCGGCGCCCAGCCGGCGGGCGAAAGGCGCGACGGTGAGCTCCGGGCTGGCGGTGACGATGACGCGATGGGCGCCCCTGGCCCCCCAGTCGTTCCAGACCTTCAGGGCGTCCGGGCGCATGAAGCCGCTCCAGGCGGCTTCGGCGAACCGCTCCGGCCCCGGCCTCCAGCTCGGCGCGCGGGATGCCGCCCAGGAACTCCTTCACCGAGGCCGCCTTGATCCGCCCCCGGTCGCGGTCCCGGGCGTAGACGGCCAGGGCCGGCGCCATCCTCACCAGGCCCAGCGCCCAGCCCCCCGCGCCGGCCCGCCAGCGCAGGAAGGCGGTGAAGCTGTCGCGGACCGTCAGGGTGCCGTCGAAGTCGAAGGCGACGATGGCCCGGTCCTTGCCAGGGGACTGGTGAAAGCCGTCCGGGATTCCCATGTCAGACATTCGCCGTGATCCCCATCAACAGTGAACGTCCCAAAACCGTCCACCGCCACGCTTTCGCGGGGTTGTGGCGGGCGCGGGGATGGGTGATTGTCAATTTTTGAAGACCTTTGCGCCCAGGGTTCGGGAATCAAACGTGAAGGAAGCGCGTCGGCCCCATATCGGGGTTGATCGCGGGAGTGAGAAGGGTCGATGACCAAAGCCGCCGGCACAGACGCGAAAAGCACCCTCTATTGCTCGTTCTGCGGAAAGAGCCAGCACGAGGTGCGCAAGCTCATCGCCGGGCCGACCGTGTTCATCTGCGATGAATGCGTCGAGCTCTGCATGGACATCATCCGTGAAGAGCACAAAATCTCGTTCTCCAAGGCCAAGGACGGCGTGCCGTCGCCCAAGGAGATCCGCGAAGTCCTGGACGACTATGTGATCGGCCAGGGCCACGCCAAGAAGGTCCTCTCGGTCGCGGTCCACAATCACTACAAGCGCCTCAACCACGCGACGAAGAACAACGACGTCGAACTGGCCAAGTCGAACATCATGCTGATCGGGCCGACCGGCTCGGGCAAGACGCTGCTGGCCCAGACGCTGGCGCGCATCATCGACGTGCCCTTCACCATGGCCGACGCCACGACCCTGACCGAGGCCGGTTACGTGGGCGAGGACGTCGAGAACATCATCCTGAAGCTGCTCCAGGCCTCGGACTACAACGTCGAGCGGGCCCAGCGCGGCATCGTCTACATCGACGAGATCGACAAGATCTCGCGCAAGTCGGACAACCCCTCGATCACCCGCGACGTCTCGGGCGAGGGCGTGCAGCAGGCCCTGCTGAAGATCATGGAAGGCACCGTCGCCTCGGTGCCCCCGCAGGGCGGCCGCAAACATCCGCAGCAAGAGTTCCTGCAAGTCGACACCGCCAACATCCTGTTCATCGTCGGCGGCGCCTTCGCGGGCCTGGAGAAGGTGATCTCGGCGCGCGGCGAGGGGGCTTCGATCGGCTTCGGCGCCCGGGTCAAGGAAGTGGACGAACGCCGCACGGGCGACATCCTGAAGGGCGTCGAGCCGGACGACTTGATGCGCTTCGGCCTGATCCCCGAGTTCATCGGCCGCCTGCCGGTGCTGGCCACGCTGGAGGACCTGGACGAGGAAGCCCTGGTCAAGATCCTGACCGAGCCCAAGAACGCCCTGGTCAAACAGTACAAGCGCCTGTTCGAAATGGAGAACGTCGACCTGACGTTCACCGACGACGCCCTGACGGCGGTGGCCAAGAAGGCCATCACCCGCAAGACCGGCGCCCGCGGCCTGCGCTCCATCCTGGAGGGCATCCTGCTGGAGACCATGTTCGAGCTGCCCACGTTCGAGGGCGTCGAGGAAGTGGTCGTCAACGCCGAGGTCATCGAGGGCAAGGCCCAGCCGCTGCTGATCTACGCCGAGACCAAGGGCAAGAAGAGCGCCCAGCCGGACAGCGCCGCCTGACCGGCTGAACGAATCCCTCACGGGATCAGGGGCCGCACGCCGGGGGCGTGCGGCCCTTGTCGTTCCCGCGGACGGGTTTCGGGCGCGTTCCGGCGTCGGGGGTTGCGGGCGGGCCACAGCCCTGAACGGTGATTTCCTGCCGCCGGCGGCGCTCGCCGGCACGCCACGACGTCCTGCGAGGGCCGCCCCGCACGAACCGTGCAGCTTGGCCGGGATCGAACGCTCCCCAGCCGCCTGCACCCGTCACGCTTGAACGCCGCGTCCGCAAAACCACATACTCAACCGAAGGCCGCCGAACGGCGGGCCGAGTCGATACGGCGGGGCATCGCGTCCCGACCGCCGGCCCGGCGGGCTCGAGATCAACAAGGGCCCCGGAGTACGCATCATGACCGAGACCAAAACCCTCCCCGTCCTGCCGCTGCGGGACATCGTCGTCTTCCCGCACATGGTCGTGCCGCTGTTCGTGGGCCGCGAGAAGTCGGTCCGCGCGCTGGACGAGATCATGAAGGGCGAGAAGCAGATCCTGCTGGCCACTCAGAAGAACAGCGTCGACGACGACCCCTCGGCGGACGCCATCTATCCGATCGGCGTGCTGGCCAACGTCCTGCAGCTGCTGAAGCTGCCCGACGGCACCGTCAAGGTGCTGGTCGAGGGCAAGGGCCGCGCCCGCTTGCTGAAGTTCACCGACCGCACCGAATACTTCGAGGCCGAGGCCGAGGAGATCGCCGACGAGGCCGGCGAGCCGTCGCAGTCCGAAGCCCTGCTGCGCGCGGTGATCGAGCAGTTCGAGAACTACGTCAAACTGAACAAGAAGGTCCCGCCCGAGGCCCTCAGCTCCATTCCCCAGATCACCGACCCGTCGCGCCTGGCCGACTCGGTCGCCGCCCACCTGTCGGTGAAGATCGGCGACAAGCAGGCCCTGCTGGAGACCATCGCCGTGCCGCAGCGGCTGGAGAAGGTCTACGGCCTGATGGAAGGCGAGATCTCGGTCCTGCAGGTCGAGAAGAAGATCCGCTCGCGCGTGAAGCGCCAGATGGAGAAGACCCAGCGCGAGTATTATCTGAACGAGCAGATGAAGGCGATCCAGCGCGAGCTGGGCGAGACCGACGACGCTCGCGACGAGATCATGGAGCTGGAGAAGCGCATCCGTAAGACGCGCCTCTCCAAGGAGCGCGCGCCAAGGCCGAGGCCGAGGTCAAGAAGCTGCGCAACATGAGCCCGATGTCGGCGGAATCCACGGTGGTCCGGAACTACCTGGACTGGCTGCTGTCGATCCCGTGGGGCAAGGCCAAGACCAAGCCCATCGACCTGAACAAGGCCGAGGCGATCCTCGAGGAGGACCACTACGGGCTGGAGAAGGTCAAGGAACGGATCATCGAGTACCTGGCCGTCCAGTCGCGCACCAACAGCCTGAAGGGCCCGATCCTGTGCCTGGTCGGCCCTCCGGGAGTCGGCAAGACCTCGCTGGCCAAGTCCATCGCGAAAGCCACCGGGCGCGAGTATGTCCGCATGTCGCTGGGCGGCGTGCGTGACGAGGCCGAGATCCGCGGTCACCGGCGGACCTATATCGGTTCGATGCCGGGCAAGATCATCCAGTCGATGAAGAAGGCCAAGACCACCAACGCCTTCATCCTGCTGGACGAGATCGACAAGCTGGGCGCCGACTGGCGCGGCGACCCGTCTTCGGCCCTGCTGGAGGTGCTGGACCCGGCCCAGAACTCGACGTTCGGGGACCACTATCTCGAGGTCGACTACGACCTGTCCAACATCATGTTCGTCACCACGGCCAACAGCCTGAACATGCCGCAGCCGCTGATGGACCGGATGGAGATCATCAGGGTCAGCGGCTACACCGAGGACGAGAAGGTCGAGATCGCCAAGCGTCACGTCCTGCCCAAGGTCACCGAAGAGAACGGCCTGAAGCCGGCCGAGTTCGTGGTGCCGGAAGACCAGATCCGCAACCTGATCCGCTACTACACCCGCGAAGCCGGCGTGCGGTCGCTGGAGCGCGCCCTGGGCGGCCTGGCCCGCAAGGCGGTGCGCGAGATGGCCAAGCAACAGACGCTGAGCATCACCGTCGACGACGCCAAGCTGGCCGAGTACGCGGGCGTTCGGAAGTTTCGCTACGGCGAGACGGACGAGGAGGATCAGGTCGGCATCGTCACCGGCCTGGCCTGGACTGAGTTCGGCGGCGACATCCTGACCATCGAGGCGATCAAGATGCCGGGCCGCGGCCGCATGACCGTGACCGGCAACCTGAAAGAGGTGATGAAGGAGTCGATCTCCGCCGCCGCCTCCTACGTCCGGGCGCGTTCGCTGGCCTTCGGGGTCAAGCCGCCGGTGTTCGAGAAGACCGACATCCACGTGCACGTGCCGGACGGCGCGACGCCCAAGGACGGTCCCTCGGCCGGGGTGGCCATGACGGTCGCCATGGTCTCGGTCCTGACCGGCATCCCGATCCGCAAGGACATCGCCATGACTGGCGAGATCACCCTGCGCGGCCGGGTCACCGCCATCGGCGGCCTGAAGGAGAAGCTGCTGGCGGCGCTCCGCTCGGGCATCAAGACGGTGCTGATCCCGGAGGAGAACGAGAAGGACCTCGCCGACGTGCCCGACAACGTGAAGGGCGCGCTGGAGATCGTCCCGATCAAGACCGCCGACGAGGCGCTGAAGTGGGCCCTCACCGGCACGCTGACCCCGGTCGAATGGGACGAGAGCGCCGAACCGCTTCCGCCCGCCGCCCCGCCCGCGGACGGCGCCACGGTAGTCGCGCACTGAGGCTGACCGCAGGGGCTGATACGAAGACGCCGCCCGGAGCGATCCGGGCGGCGTTTTTTCTGGGCCAGCGGCTGCGCTTCCCGGACCGACCATACGACATCGTGCGGCGGGCATTTCTTGCTTTCTCACATTTTCACGCGTAGTTGCACGTTCATGAATACTCAGGCCCTGCCGGAAGAACGGCGTCGGATCATCCTCGCGCGGCTTGGATCGGACCAGCGGGTGGTCGCGCGCGACCTCGCAACGGAGTTCGGGGTTTCCGAAGACGCCATTCGCCGCGACCTTCGCGACCTGGCGGAAGCCGGCAAATGCCGGCGGGTCTACGGGGGCGCGTTGCCGCTCGCCGACACCGCTCCATTCGTCGAACGGGTCGACCGCGACTTCCCGGTGAAGCGGTCACTGGCCCGCGCGGCGGCGGCGCTGATCGCTCCGCACAGCACCGTCTATATCGATGCGGGCTCCACCAATCTCATGCTCGCCGAGTCCCTCGTCAGGGAGCAGCCGGTCACCGTGATCACCAATTCGGTGGCGATCGCCGCCGCGCTGTACCGCAGGCCCGAGGTGCGCCTTTTCCTGGTCGGAGGCCATGTCGATCCGGCGTTGGACGGCGCCCTGGGGGCCGCCGCGCAGGATCAACTGACGCGTTACCGTCCGGATCTCACCTTCATCGGCGCGTGCGCGGTCAATCCTGACTTTGGGCTCTCGGTGCTGGATGACCGGGACGCCGATCTCAAACGGGCGGCCATCGCGGCGAGCCGTCAGGTGGTGGTGTTGGCCGCGAACGAGAAGCTGGAGCGGGCGGCCCCCCATCACGTCGCACCGCCTGAAGCCATCCAGACGCTCATCGTCGAACACGACGCCCCGGAGGAAGTCTGTTCGGCCTTCACGCGCTCCGGCTCGACCGTGATCCGCGCGGCTCACGCGCAGGACGTCATGCCGCGTCACGCTTTTCCCGACTGATCGACATGGCGGCTTTTCCCAGCCCCGCCGGCGCGCGGATCGCAACGCGGGCCGCCTTCCTCGCCGCCGGCTTCGGTCTGGCCAGCTGGGCGCCCCTGGTCCCGTTCGCCAAGGCGAGACTGGCGGTCGACGAGAGCCGGCTCGGCCTTCTTCTGTTGTGCCTGGGCGTCGGTTCGGTCGCCGCCATGGGGATCACGGGCGTGCTGAGCGCCCGCTACGGCGCTCGCTCGATCATCGTGCTCGGGGGCCTGCTGATGGCGGCCACTCTCCCGTGCCTCGCCCTCGCGGCCACGCCGGTCGGCCTCGGGGTGGCCCTGTTCCTGTTCGGCGCCGGCCTGGGATCCCTCGACGTGGCGATGAACATCCACGCGGTCGATGTCGAGAAGGACGCCGGCAGGCCGCTGATGTCGGGCTTCCACGCCCTGTTCAGCATCGGAGGATTCCTGGGCGCGGCCGTGGTCACGGGCCTGTTGTCCATCGGCGCGTCGCCGGTGATCTGCGCGATCATCAGCGCCGTCCTCGTCGGCGCGGCGATCCTGGCGGCGTGGCCGCTTCTGATGAAGGCGAAGGCCGCGCCGGACGGGCCCCTGTTCGCGGTCCCGCGCGGGGTCGTCCTGCTGCTCGCCGTCCTGGCCGCGGCGACCTTCCTCGCCGAAGGCGCCGTTCTGGATTGGGGCGCTCTGCTGATCACGGGCGGGGGCAGGGTTCCCGTCGCCCAAGGCGGTCTGGGCTACATCATCTTTTCCATCGCCATGACCTTCGGCCGCCTGGTCGGGGACCGGGTCACCGCGCGGCTGGGAGACTATCGCACGCTCTTCTGGGGCGGCCTCGTCGCCCTGTTCGGGTTCGCGGTTCTCCTTCTCGCACCCGTCGCCGCGGCGGCGCTGAGCGGCTTCGCGCTGATCGGACTGGGCGCCTCCAACCTCGTACCGGTCCTGTTCCGCCTCGCCGGCGCTCAGACCGTCATGCCCTCCGGGCTCGCGGTCGCGGCGATAACGACGACCGGCTACGCCGGGATTCTGGTCGGGCCCGCCGGAGTAGGGCTGATCGCGCAGGGCCTGGGCCTGGACATGGCGTTCTGGGTGGTGGCGGGGCTGGTCGCGCTGGTTCCCCTGCTCGCCGGAGTGGTGACCGGACAGGTGTCGGGCCGCCCGCCGAGGGTCTAGCGGCCCGACCGCGGCCGTCGATCCGCAATCCGGTTGTCCGTTGCGGACCTTCGTCGGCGCGCTAGCATGGGAGAAAGCTGGCCAGACAGGAGGCCTCGGTCATGCCGAAAGCGAAGAAGAAACTCCTTCCGAAGGACTTCGACGCCCGCCTGAAGGACGGCGACATCGCCGCGCTGAAGGCGATCTTCGACACGTGCGAACTCGATGCCCGGGGCGGGTACGCCAAGCAGACGGCGCTGGCCTTCGTCGACTGTCCGGACGAACTGGCGCGCTGGCTGGTGGACCAGGGTCTCGATATCGAGGCCCCGGACGCCTACGGCCGAACGCCGCTGCATGAGCATGCCGCGCGCCCGTGGGGCGGCAGGGTCGAGATGCCGCTCGACCTGGGCGCTGACATCCAAGCCGTCGACAGGGAGGGCGACACTCCGCTGCATAAGGCCGCCAAGTCCGGCAACGCCGCAGCCGTGCGCGCCCTGCTGGCGCGCGGGGCGCGAGCCGACGCCCTGAACACGGCCCGGCTGACGCCGTTGGCGGCAGGCCTGCAGGCCTGCACCAACATTCAGATCGAGGCGATGGCGGAGATCGCGGAACTGTTGCTGGCGGCGGCTCCGCCAAAGAAAGCGGGGCTGGGCGACCGGCTCAGAGACGTTCTTTCGGGCGGGCGCGGGGCCGGCCCGTCGGGCGAGGCGCATCTGCGCGTCTCCGTGCAGCGCATCGGCGAGAATTTCGAGTTCCATCGGGCGGGGTTCAACCCTGACTTTCTGGATGCGACCAGCGACGCGCTGGATCGCCTCTACGCCCTGTTCGGCGTCCCGCCGGTTCCGCGCCGGCTGATGCACGATGGTCGCGCTCCGATCGTCGTCCGGCCCGGGCGCTGGCAGGACCAGCATCAGGACCTTTGGGCCCTGCTGGTCCCGTCCAAGGGCGCCGCGGCGACGGTGCAGGGCGAGGTTGTCCGCATCGCCGGGCGCGTCGCCGACGAGCTCGACCGGAACGGAGGGGCCAATTGGGACGCCGACTACCGCAAGATGGGCCGGGCCTTTCCTGGCGCACACTCGCCTCGGGCTCGCCCCTGCCGGACGCCGAGCGCGCCCGTGCGGCGACGCTGGTCGCCGAGGCGTTGCGGCGTGACGAGGCGGGCGGCGAGCTCTGTCGGCTGGCGGTCGAGTGGGTGAGGCTCAATCCCACGCCGATCCCGCTGAGCGCGCCGGACTACGGGCGATAGGGTCGGCCTCAGCCGATCTGCGCCCTATGCCTCAGCATCGCATCCGCCAGCACACAGGCGGCCATCGCCTCGACCACAGGCACGCCGCGCAACGCCACGCAGGGGTCGTGACGCCCCTTCGTCCGCAGGTCGGTCTCCTCGCCGTCGCGGGTGACGGTCTGGCGCGGGGTCAGGATGGAGGAGGTGGGCTTGAAGGCGACGCGGGCCGTGACCGGCTGGCCCGTCGAAATGCCGCCCAGGATTCCGCCGGCCTTGTTGGACAGGAAGACCGGCCGGCCGTCCTCGCCCAGGCGCATCTGGTCGGCGTTTTCTTCGCCCGTCAGTTCGGCGGCCCCGAAGCCGGCGCCGATCTCGACGCCCTTCACGGCGTTGATCGACATCAGGGCGGCGGCCAGTTCGGCGTCCAGCTTGCCGTAGATCGGCGCGCCCCAGCCGGCCGGGACCCCCGTGACCTCCAGCGCCACCACGGCGCCGATGGAGGAACCGGCCTTGCGCACGCCGTCCAGATAGGCCTCCCACGCTGGCACGACCTCGGTGGAGGCGGCGAACAACGGGTTGTCGTAGACGGCGTCGAAATCGACGGCCTTGGGCGCGATCCGGTGCGGACCCAATTGGACCACGCCGGCCCGGATACGCACCGCTTCGCCCAGGATCTTGCGCGCCACGGCGCCGGCCGCGACCCGCATGGCGGTCTCGCGCGCCGAGGAGCGCCCTCCGCCGCGGTGATCGCGGACCCCGTACTTGGCCTGGTAGGTGAAGTCGGCGTGGCCGGGCCGGAAGGCGCGGGCGATCTCGCCATAGTCCTTGGAGCGCTGGTCCTCGTTCTCGATCAGGATCGAGATCGGCGTGCCGGTGGTGACTGGGCCGTTCCCGTCGTCGAACACGCCGGACAGGATGCGGGCCGTGTCGCTCTCCTGGCGCTGCGTGACGAAGCGGCTGCCGCCGGGCTTGCGCCGGTCCAGCCAGGGCTGCAAGTCCGCCTCCGCGAGCGGGATCAGGGGCGGACAGCCGTCGACGACACAGCCGATCGCCGGCCCGTGGCTTTCGCCCCAGGTGGTCACGCGGAACAGGTGGCCGAAGGTGTTATGCGACATCGAATACGGCTTAGGCCGCGAGGCGGTCCGGCGTCCAGACGCGGGTGAAGCGGATCAGCAGATCCTCCGCCGCAGAGGGCGCGTCGTTGGACGGGGTCAGGGTCACGAACAGGTGGCCTTGCGGCCGTTTTCCGCGCGCCGGCAGGCCCAGCCCCTTCAGCCGGAGACGCAGCGGCTCCTGACCGGCGACCAGCCAGGCCGAGCGGGGACCCGCGTGGGTCTCGATCTCCAGCCGCCCTCCGTCCTCCAGCAGGCGCGGCGTGACGGGCCAGGACATATAGACGTCATCGCCCAGGACGGTCAGGCCGCCCGCGCCCCGGATCAGGACGGGCAGATAGAGATCGTCGCCGTCGGTCCCCGCGCCCCTCAGCCTCAGATGCTCGCCCGAGCGCAGGCCGGCGGGGACCCGGACCTTCAGCGGCGCGGGCCGGCCACTCCCGCCAGAACCGCGCCGCCGTTCAGGGGCGTCCAGGGGGCGTGATGGGCGACCAGGGGGCGGGGGCGGAGG
>NZ_JBNFOJ010000068.1:0-11986 GCF_057364705.1 Brevundimonas sp. CURTG3B2_SDJG | reverse complement strand
CGCGGCGGCGGCGCGCGCAGCGCAAGGGGCTCAAGGGCGTGTTGGAGGTCAAGGGCGACGAGGGATCAGCGGGATCATGCGACGCAGCACGTCGTCCCGGTCCAGGAACTGGTGCTTCAGCGCGCCGGCGACATGCAGCACGACCAGGGCGATCAGCAACCTGGCGCTGGCCTCGTGCACGTCCATCAGCTCGCCCGCGGTCTCCCGACCGCCGCCCACGGGCAGGAGCGGCCATTCGAACAGGCCGAACCAGACGATCTCGCGCCCCGCCGCGGACGACGCCGCCCAGCCGACCAGCGGCAGGGCGATCAGCAGGGCGTAGAACAGCACGTGATTGGCGCGGGCCAGCAGCTTCTGCCAGCGCGGCGTCGACGCCGGCAGGGGAATGGCTGGGTTGGCCAGGCGCCAGCCCAGCCGAACAAGGGTCAGGACGAGGATGCTCAGCCCGACGGACTTGTGCAGGTTGATGAACTCCCGCGAGGCCGGTCCTTCGGTCGCCTCGTGGCCCGCGATCAGCAGGATCTGGGTCACGACCAAGGCCGCGATCACCCAATGCAGGGTCAGGGATACGACGGAATAGCGGTCGCGCGGTTCGGCCATGAGGAGCTCCTGAGGGGGGGTCCTGCACCGAACGCCCGTCAGCGGCTCCGGTTCGCCAGGGGCGGCTTGCATCCCCTTGCGGCAAGACGGCATGAACGGAGGAACGATCGTCAGAAGAGCCCGCCGCCATGTCGTCCTACCGCGCCCCCGTCCGCGACCTCGCCTTCACCCTCCAGGCCGTGGCCGGCGTAGAGGCCGTCGCCGCGACGGGCGCCTTCCCCGACTATGACGCCGACGTGATGGCCGCGGTGCTGGAGGCGGCGGCGCAGTTCTCGGAAGGCGTGCTGGCGCCCCTGAACCGCGTCGGCGACCAGAAGGGCTCGACCTGCGTGGACGGGAACGTGACCCCCGCCCCCGGCTTCTCGGACGCCTATCGCCAGTTCGCGGCGGGCGGCTGGACCAGCCTGTCGGCCCCGGCCCATTCGGGCGGCCAGCAGCTGCCCAAGGCGCTGGAGTTGGCGGCCTACGAGACCGTGCACGCCGCCAACATGGCCTTCGGCCTATGCCCCATGCTGTCGCTGGCCGCCATCGAGGCGCTGGAGGCCCACGGGACCGACTCGCAGAAGGCGACCTATCTGTCGAAGCTGGTCACCGGCGAATGGACCGGGGCCATGGTGCTGACCGAACCCCAGGCCGGCTCGGACCTGGGCGCCCTGACCGCCACCGCCACGCCCAACGGCGACGGGACCTACGCCCTGAACGGCCAGAAGATCTTCATCACCTGGGGCGACCACGACGCCACCGACAACATCGTCCACATGGTGCTGGCCCGGCTGCCCGACGCGCCCGCCGGTCCCAAGGGGATCAGCCTGTTCCTCGCGTCCAAGTATCTGGTCGACGCCGACGGGAGCCTGGGCGCGCGCAACGCCTTCCACCCAGTCAGCGTCGAGCACAAGCTGGGCATCCACGGCTCGCCGACCTGCGTGATGAGCTACGAGGGCGCGACGGCTGAACTGGTCGGGCGGCCCAACGAAGGCCTGTCGCACATGTTCGTCATGATGAACGCGGCGCGCCTGGCCGTGGGCGTGGAGGGCGTGGGCGTCGCCGAGCGCGCCTATCAGCACGCCCTGGCCTACGCCCTGGAGCGGCGGCAGGGCCGGTCGGTCTGGACGGGCGAGGCCAACGCTCCGATCGTCGATCATCCGGACGTGCGCCGAACCCTGTCGGTGATGAAAGCCAAGATCGCCGCCGCCCGCGCCATCTGCCTGTCCACCGGCGTGGCCGCCGACCTGGCCCGGCACGCGGCGACCGAGGAGGAGCGCCGGCGCTGGAAGGGGCGCGAGGACCTGTTCACCCCGATCGCCAAGGCCTGGTCCACCGACGTGGGCTGCGAGGTCGCCTCGCTGGGCGTGCAGGTGCACGGCGGCATGGGCTTCATCGAGGAGACCGGGGCGGCCCAGTACTACCGCGACGCCCGCATCGCCCCGATCTACGAAGGCACCAACGGCATCCAGGCGATGGACCTGGTCGGCCGCAAGCTGAGCCAGGACGGCGGCCAGGCGGCGCGCGACCTGATCGCCGACATGAAGGAGACGCTGGCCCGGCTGCCGAAGCTCTACGCCGGCAAGCCGGTCGAGCGCTTCGCCAACGCCATAGAGGCGGTCGAGGACGCCAGCCTGTGGTTGCTGGACGCCAAGGCCGACGCCGGCCGGGCCGCCGACGTGCTGGCGGCGGCGGATGCCTATCTGAAGCTGCTGGGCGACGTGACCGGCGGCTGGATGCTGGCCAAGGGGGCCCTGCACGCCCGCGCCGAGCTGGACGCGGGCCGGGGCGACGCCGCCTGGCTGGAAGGCAAGATCACGCTCTACGAAGTCTACGCCGCCAACGTCCTGGGCCACGCCTCCAGCCGCCTGGCCGCCGTCGGCCAGGGCGGCGCCCTGCTGGAGCGGATGAGCGCGGACGTGCTGGCGGGCTAGAGGGCCTGCGTCGGGGCCGGATCACGGGCCGCCGGGGGCCGGGTCAACAGGGCGCCGAGAACGACAAGGGCGATACCGACGTCGAGGGTGGCGTCTGCGACGTTGAAGATCCACGGGAATCCCAGCCGCGTGGCGTCAACGAAATCGATCACCGCCCCGAGTCGGATCCGATCGACGACGTTGCCCAGCGCTCCCGCCACGATGCAGCCGAGGGCCAGCGCGGTCAGCGGCTGAAGCGGGCGACGGAGGATGGCGAACAGCAGCACGCCCGCCACGGTCAGATTGAAGGCGCTCAATCCCCATCGCGTCCAGTCGCCGACGACGGGCGCCAGCCCGAACGCGTTGCTCTGGTTCATCGACAGCGTCAGGTAGATGGGGCCCAGCAGCGGAACGCTTCCCACGTCCTGAAGATTGGAGAATACCCAGGCCTTCGTCGCCTGATCGATCGTCAGGGCGGCGGCGGCGACAACGAGAGCGGCGACCTGGGTGCGCGACATCATTCCGGTAGCGTAAGGCTTGTTCAGACGGCCGAGAAGACGCCTCGCCCGCTAGGGCTCCGTCCGATCCATCAGGGCGATCGCCTCGCGCACGTATTCGGCGTGGGCGACGACGCCCAGGTCCAGGCCCTCGCCGCCGCCCTGCACCTCCTGCACCAGCACGCCGGCGATGAAGGGATGGTCCGGGACCGGCGCGTCCGGGCGACGGCGCGCGCTGGGCGCCCAGAACACCGGTCCGCCCGAATTGCCCTGCGACACGGCGAAGTCCAGCAGGAAGGTCGGGAAGGCCTGGATCGGGGTGAGCGGATAGGAGCTGATCCGCCCCAGGCGCAGGATCGGGAAGCCGGCCCGGTTGGAGGACAGGCCATAGGGGTATCCGAGCGCCATCAGCTCGTCGCCCGGCCCCACCCGCCAGTGATCGAAGGTGGTCGCATCGGCCAGCCACTCCAGCGGGATCGCGGCCCGGGCGAAGGCTTCCGGGGCGGTGATCGCCATCACGGCGACGTCGCGGTCGGGGTGCTGGGTCCACAGCGCGACCCCGTCGGCGTCGCGAATGGCCAGGGGTTCGGGCGCGAACCGCCAGCTTCCGTCGGCCTCGGGAATGCGCCAGCCGACGCGCGCCTCCGGATCGGGCATCTGCAGCAGCACGTGGGCGGCGGTGACCAGCACCACCCGGGGCGCGCCGTCCGGCCCCGGAGCCGAGACCAGGAAGGCGGTCCCGACCGTGCGCTGGCCCTCGCCCTTGGGCTGGTCGATCTGCACCGTGGCGTTGATCAGGCCGATGGTGAGGTCCCATTCGGGCGGGGCGGCCTGGACGGCGGGAGGCGGTGCGGCAGGCGGTGCGGCAGGCGGTTCGGGCGGCGTGTCCTGGATGACCATTCGATCATTTGACGCCAGCCGCCGACGCGCACAAGGTCCCGCCCTCACCGTTCCAGGGGCCCTCCATGAATCGCCGCGACCTGCTCGCCACCTCCGCCGCCGCCCTCGCCGCGACCGCCCTTCCCGCCCAAGCCCTCGCCCGCCAGACCGGAGCATCGATGCCCCTGAACTCGCCTGTCCCGCCCGTCGCCAAGAAGATCCCCGTCACCATCGAGCAACTGGGCCGGACCCGCACCGACGACTACCAGTGGATGAAGGACGACAACTGGCAGGCCGTGCTGCGCGACCCGACCCTGATCAAGGCCGACGTCAAGGAGCACCTGACCCAGGAGAACGCCTACCGCGAGGCCATGCTGGCCTCGACCGTCCCCCTGCAGACCGCGATGTTCGAGGAGATGAAGGGCCGCATCAAGGAGGACGACAGCTCCGTCCCCGCCCCCGACGGCCCGTGGGAGTACTACACCCGCTACCGGACCGGCGATCAGCACCCGCTGTATTGCCGCCGCCCGCGGGGCCGCGCCGACGGCGAGGTGGTGCTGCTGGACGCCAACCAGCTGGCCCAGGGCAAGGCCTATTCGGAGGTTTCGGCCGCCGGCAACAGCCCCGACCACAAGCTGTTCGCCTACGCCGAGGACGCCCAGGGCTCGGAGGTCCACCAGATCTTCGTCAAGGACCTGGAGACCGGCCAGGTGCTGCCCGACCGATCGGTTCGGCGGGCGGCAACTTCACCTTCTCGCCGGACAGCCAGTGGATCTTCTGGACCAACCGCGACGACAACGGCCGGCCGGACAAGATCTTCCGCCGCCCTGCCCGCGGCGGCGAGACCACCCTGGTCTATGAGGAGACCGACGACGGCATGTTCCAGAGCGTCGGCCGGACCGCCGACGACCGGTTCCTGGTCATCTCGATCGCCAACCAGGAGACCTCGGAGGCCCGCATCATCCCCGGCGACCAGCCGACCGCGACGCCGGTGGTGCTGGAGCCGCGCCATGTCGGCCGGCTGTACGACGCCGACCACTGGGGCGACCGCTGGGTGATCCGCACCAACGCCGACGACAGCGTGGACTTCAAGATCGTCGAGGCGCCGACCGCCACGCCCGGCAAGGCGCAATGGAAGGACCTGGTCCCGCACACGCCGGGCCGGTTCATCGAAGGCGTGGCCCTGGTCAAGGACTACATCGGCCGCCAGGAGCGGGCCGACGCCAACACCAAGATCGTCATCCGCGACCGCTCGGGCGCCGAGCACGAGATCGCCGTGGACGAGCCCGCCTACGCCCTATCGCTGGGCGGGGCGTCGGAGTTCGACACCACGGTCATGCGCTACGGCTACAACTCGCCCAGCACGCCGACCTCGACCTACGACTACGATCTGAGGACCCGCGAGCGACCCTGCGCAAGGTCCAGGAGATCCCGTCGGGCCACAACCCGGCCGACTATGTCGTCGAGCGGCTGAATGCCCCGGCGTCGGACGGCGAGCTGGTGCCGGTGACGGTGTTGCGCCGCAAGTCGACGCCGGTCGACGGCTCGGCGCCGCTGCTGCTCTACGGCTACGGCAGCTACGGCATCCCAATGGCGGCCTCGTTCTCGACCAACCGGCTGAGCCTGGTGGACCGGGGCTGGATCTACGCCATCGCCCACATCCGCGGCGGCTCGGACAAGGGCTGGAACTGGTTCCTGTCGGCCAGGCGGATGACCAAGAAGAACACCTTCACCGACTTCATCGCCTCGGCCGAGCACCTGATCGCCCGCAACTACGCCAGGGCGGGCAACATCGTCGCCCACGGCGGCTCGGCCGGCGGCATGCTGATGGGGGCGGTGACCAATATGCGGCCCGACCTGTGGGCGGGAATCATCGCCGCGGTGCCTTTCGTCGACGTGATCAACACCATGAGCGACACCTCCCTGCCGCTGACGCCGCCGGAATGGCCCGAGTGGGGCAATCCGATCGAGGACCCCGAGGCCTACGACTACATGATGAGCTACAGCCCCTACGACCAGGTCGGGCCCAAGGCCTATCCGGCCATCCTGGCGACCGGCGGCCTGTCGGACCCGCGGGTCACCTACTGGGAGCCCGAGAAGTGGGTCGCCAAGCTGCGGCCGGCCACGACCTCGGGCAAGCCGGTGCTGCTGAAGATCAACATGGAGGCCGGGCACGGCGGCTCGTCGGGGCGGTTCGACTACCTGAAGGAAGTCGCCCACGACTACGCCTTCGCCACCTGGGCCGTCGCCAAGGGCTGGGAGCAGGCCTGAGGCCCGCGCCCGGCCGCGGAGACGCCCGGCATGACCCTGACCCTGCGCGACGCGGCCGAGGGCGACGCGGCGGCGATCGCGGCTCTGTATGGGCGCGAGGTCGCCACCGGGACGGCGACGTTCGAACTCGATCCTCCGTCCACGGACGATATGGCCGGACGGATGGCCGCCGTCCGCCGCCAGGGCCTGCCGTGGCTGGTCGCCGAGCTGGACGGGAGCTTCGCCGGCTACGCCTACGCCTCCCCCTTCCGGCCCCGTCCAGCCTACCGCTATGGCGTGGAAGGCTCGATCTACGTCGAGGCCGATGCGCGCGGGCGAGGCGTGGGCCGAGCGCTGCTGGAGGCGCTGATCGTGCGCATACGGGCCATGGGGCTGCGGCACGTGATCGGGGCGATCAGCGACAGCGAGACCAGCCAGGCCTCGATCGCCCTGCACCGGTCGCTGGGCTTCCGGCCGGTCGGGGTCTACCGCCAGGTGGGCTGGAAGTTCGACCGCTGGCTGGACGTCACCCTGGTGCAGCTGGACCTGGCCCCGACGGCGCGCGCCGGAAGGGCCGGGGACTGAACCTGGGGCGGCGGCCTGGCCTGACCGCCGCCGGACCTAGCACGGCGAAAGCCGCGGTCAGTGGGGCGCGATGTCGTCGGGCGGGGTGGCCAGCCACGGGGCCAGGCGGAAGCGGCGGGGCGCCTCCCCCACCGTCCGGTGCTGAATGAACTGCCGGGCGAACTCCACCACAGCGCGAATCGTCTGCTCGTCGAACGGTTTGGAAACCGCGCCCAGGGCGCCCGCGAAGCCGTCGGGAATCTGTTCGGGATTGGCGGTGAGGAAGACGACGGCCGTGCCGTAATCGGTTACCAGATGCTGCGCGATCTGCGGCCCGGTGATGCCGTCCAGGAGGTTGACATCGATCAACGCCAAGTCCGGACGCTCGCGGTCGGCGACGACGAAAGCCCCCGCCTTGTCCATGGCGCAGCCCACGACATCGCAACCCGAATCGCCCAGCACCAGCTCCAGCTCCATGGCCAGCAGCGCCTGGTCCTCGACGATCATGACCCGCAGGTCCGGCGGCTTGGTCACGCTACCCACTCCCCGGCTAACCAGACCCATTAATACTGATTGTGTCGGTTAGCGGACAGTCGAATGCGCCAGTGGCTATTTGGTTCGACTTGGAGTAAGAATTTCCCGGCGTTTTCAATCGTTGGGGGAACGATGGCGACCGCTGCGGAAGACCATGCCGGCGAACTGCAGAGACGCCTTCTGGGCGGCTACCGGCTTCTTCAGACGCTGGTGGGGATTCGGCTGCGGTCGGTCACCGACCCGGAGAGCGTCCGGCACCTGACCTGGCTGAGCGACGTCACCGCGGCGATGGAGCTGATCAGCCGCCGGATGGCCGCGGACGGGCCGCTGGATTTCGCGGGCTATCTGGACGACGTCGCCGGCTTCTGGAGCCGGGCGTGCGAGGGCCGGCCGGTGCGGGTCGAGGTGCGCGGCCAGACCGCGCTCTTGCCCGACAGCCATCTTCTGCCACTGGCGATCATCACCCACGAGCTGATCTCGAACGCCTGCCGTCACGCCTTCCCCGACGACCGCCGGGGCTCGATCGCCGTGGCCTTCTCGCGCGCGGTGGGCGGCGTCAGCCTGGTGGTGCGCGATTCAGGCGTAGGTTGCGAGACGCTTGAGCCCGGCGAGGGCCTTTCGCTGGTCCAGGGCCTGGTGGAACACCTGGGCGGCTCGATGACCATCGAGACCGCGCCCAACGCCGGGGTCGGCGTGCGCATCCGCCTGCCGCTGGAAGCGGCGGCGACGCACTAGGCGGAGTTCCCTACCCCTTCTCGCGCCGGTCGCGCGCGATGGCGGCGCGGTTGCGCACGGTCCATTGGCCCCGGGTCTCGCGCATGCGGGCGGCGACGGCCTCGGGAGCCGTCGGGATGCAGCGCTTCACCCCGGGCTTGAGGCGGCCGTAGCGGCGGCGAGAGTAGGCCCGGGCGCACTCCATGCAGTGACGGTAGCTCCGGGCCGCGTAGGAGGCGTGCCAGTTTCGCCCCTCCTGAAGGACGATCTCGCATTCCCTGCACCTGAACATCGCCCGCACGCCCGCACTTCGGGCGTCGCCGGCCCGGTTCTTCGACACTGGAGAGCCGCGGTTGCGGCGAGCCGGTCAGAGGAACGCGCGGCGCGAAGCGGGCGGTTCGTGGGGAGCCTGCCGGAGGGTCAGGCGGTGGCTGGGGAACTAGGACTCGAACCTAGAATGACGGTACCAAAAACCGTAGTGTTACCATTACACCATTCCCCAGCAGGTCCGGCGTTCACCCGCCCTGCGGCGGGGAGGCGGTCGGATACGCCAAGCCCGCGCCGGACGCAATACCCCTCTCCAAAGACTATTTTCGAGGACCGCGAAACGGCGCTTGCGGGGGGGAAACCCCGTCGCTATAAGCCCGCTCCTCAAGTCGGAGTGTGGCTCAGTCTGGTAGAGCACTGCGTTCGGGACGCAGGGGTCGCAGGTTCGAATCCTGCCACTCCGACCATCTTTCTGGCGCTATCCCGAGCGCCACGGGCGCTCGGTGCTTGAGCGCGTTTTCCTCTCTATCGGCGATGGCGTTCGGCCCACGGGCCCTCATGGCTTGATCGCGGTCGGGCGCATCGGCGCCCTCCTTCCTTTCCCCTCGATCCTCAGCCCTTCGCCTTCGCCGCGACCTGGGCCAGGCGCGCGCCGACCGCTTCGATCGTCCGCTCGCCCAGCGCCTTCCGGCGGGCCAGGAGATCGGGGGAGCCGGCGTCGTAGTCGGCCATCAGCCGGGCGACGAAGGCGCCCGAGCGGACCTCGGCCAAGACCTGGTCCATAGCGTCCTTCGAGGCGTCGCCGATGACGCGCGGGCCGGTCAGGTAGGCGCCGTACTCGGCGGTGTTGGAGATGCGGCCGAAGGCGCCGGCGATCCCCTTCTCAAACATCAGGTCGGTGACCAGCTTCAGCTCGTAGAAGCACTCGAACCAGGCCACCTCGGGCGGATAGCCGGCGTCGACCAGCTTCATGAAGGCCCCGTCGACCAGTTCGGCCACGCCGCCGCACAGGACGACCTGTTCGCCGAAGAGGTCGCTCTCGCACTCCGCGGCGAAGGTCGTCTCCAGGATGCCCTTGCGGCCGCAGCCCAGGGCGGCGGCGTAGGAGAGGCCGAGCGCATGGGCGCCGCCGGTGGCGTCCTGGTGGACGCCGAACAGGGCGAAGACCCCCTGCCCTTCGACATAGAGGTCGCGGATGCGCGGGCCGATGCCCTTGGGCGAGGCCAGGACGACGTCCAGGTCCGGCCGGGGCTTCACCAGGCCGAAGCGGACCGACAGGCCGTGGGCGAAGATCAGGGCCGCGCCCGGCCGGATGTTGGGCTCCAGCTCGTCGCGCCAGAGGTCGCGGTGGGCCTCGTCGGAGACCATGACGGCGACGACGTCGGCGCCGGCCGCCGCCTCGCCGGCTGTGAGGACGGGAAAACCGTCGGCCTGGGCCTTCGCGCGGGTGGCGGAGCCGGCCTTCAAGCCGACGACGATGTCGGCCACGCCCGAATCGCGAAGGTTCAGCGCATGGGTGCGGCCCTGGCTGCCGTAGCCGATGACGGCGACGCGCTTGCCCTGAATGATGGAGAGGTCGCAGTCGCGGTCGTGGAAAGCCGGCAGGGGCGTCGCTATGTGATCGGTCATGAGCACACAGATAACCCCAACCGATGTCGTCGGCTTCTGGAAAGAGGCCGGACCGAAGATGTGGTTCGCCAAGGACGACGCCTTCGACGCGCTGTGCCGGCGCGAACTGGAGGTCGGCCACTTCCAGGCGGCGCGGCGCGAGCTGGATCACTGGGCCGAGACGCCCGAGGGCTCGCTGGCGCTGCTGATCCTGCTGGACCAGTTTCCGCGGAACGCGTTCCGCAACACCGGCCACGCCTTCGCGACCGACCCCCTGGCCCGCCACTTCGCGGTGCAGGCCTTGGACGCCGGCCAGGATCAAAGTGTGGAGAACGATCTGCGGCGGTTCTTCTACCTGCCGCTGCAGCACGCCGAGGACCTGGCGCTGCAGGATCGGCAGGTGACGCTGTTCCAGGCCATGGAGCGGCCGGCGGACGACCGGTGGGCCGAACATCACCGTGCGATCATCGCCCGCTTCGGCCGCTTCCCGCACCGGAACCGGGCGCTGGGCCGCGAGACCACGCCGGAAGAACAGGCCTTCCTGGACGAGGACGGGTTCCGGGGGTGAGGTGCTTCCCTCCTCCGCCCGCGCCGTCTTCAACCGTCGTCCTTCGCGCTTGATCCCAGGGCCGAGGTCGAGCCGGCGCAACCGAACATAACCTTGAGTAGCGCCAGATTCGGGCGCACTATTTTTGCTTGACCGCCGAAATCGGCCCGGCCAATCGTGGGGGACTAGGAGACCGCCATGACGCCGACCCGC
The DNA here is from genome assembly GCF_057364705.1 of Brevundimonas sp. CURTG3B2_SDJG. Taxonomy (NCBI): domain Bacteria; kingdom Pseudomonadati; phylum Pseudomonadota; class Alphaproteobacteria; order Caulobacterales; family Caulobacteraceae; genus Brevundimonas; species Brevundimonas sp. CURTG3B2_SDJG. The sequence continues at coordinate 1,418 of NZ_JBNFOJ010000068.1, read as the reverse complement.
ACCGCCCTGATCGCGTTCGCCGTCGCCCTGCTGGCTGGGACGGCCGGGCCGGGGCTGACCCAGGAAAGCCCCGCGAGCCGGTCGGCCTATGTGCAGGGAACGCTGAACGTGGCGGCGGGCGAGCGGGTGGTGCTGCGCCGGGCCGACGACGGGACCTACGCCATGACGGGCTCGGAACGGGTCGCGATGGACGCGATCCTGCCGCCCGCCGGGACCAAGCCCGAGGATGTGCGCGGCCTGCTGACCACGGCGCCGGGGACCCTGTCCTTCGCCCTGCAGCTGCGGCGGGACGTGGGATCGCTGCTTCGCGTCGAAAACGCGACCGGAAAGGGCCTGAGATACGTCGCCTACATCCGGCGCATCTCGAACGGTCAGGCCACAGAGCCGCTCAGGACCTCGGTCTGCACCGTGCCGCCCGGCCTAGTGGTGTTCGAGCACTGGCAGGAGCCGGTGATCCAGGTGGTGGCGGCCGGCTTCGAGGACGTCGAGGGCGAGGCTCCGGTCTGCGAGAGCCACGCGGTCAGCGAATAGGACCAGGCGGCCAGGACGGTGCGGCCCGGCGGAAACAGCCCAGGTCGGTTCAGCCCAAGCCGCTGCGGCGCTGGTAGGCCTCAACCAAGTCCTTGGCCTGTTTGAGGCCCAGCCCCGGATTGGCGTCCTTGAAGACCTTGATGGCCTGGATCAGGGCGCCGTTCTGGAGATGGCGGATCGCTTCGGGCGGAAGGTCGGGCGCCGGCGAGGTTGACGACGCCGGCGCGGCGGGTGGGAACGACGCAGGCGCCGCTCGAGTCTGGACCTGAGCCCGCACCTGGGCCTGGCGGCGCAACCGGCTGACGTCGCTGGGGTCGGCCCGTCCGCGCGCGGTGAAGCGGCCGAGCGCGAACCCCGCCGCCAGGGCGACGAGGAGGGCCAAGAGGACGGCGGGATCAAACAGAGCGGTCATGGTGGCCTTGGGCGTTCGCGAGGGCCCAGAACAGCAAAGGCCGACGGAGCGGACGAGTTCCCCTGGGCGGCAATGCTTTGTGACTTGTCGAGCCGCCGAGCGCGGTCTCACCGTGCAAGCGGGCTACGGCGCCTGTCAGCCGGGGAGACGGACCGATGAAGCGGCGCGCGTGCGCGAGGTGGCTGGCCCTTGCTCTTCTGATCCCGACCGCCGCCCACGCCCAGGCCCCGGTCCGGGAGCCCGCCCCGGCGCCCGCCGCGACGGCCTTCGACCTGGAGACCGCGACCGTCGCCGACATCAACCGGGCGATGGACGCGGGGGCGCTGACCTCGGAGCGGCTGGTCCAGCTGTCCCTCGCCCGGATCGCCGCCTACGAGCCGGGCTGAACGCCCTGATCACGGTCAATCCGCGGGCGCTCCGCGAGGCCCGGGCGCTGGACGCCGAGCGCCGGGCGCGGGGCCGCCGGTCGCCGCTG
>NZ_JBNFOJ010000067.1:0-11989 GCF_057364705.1 Brevundimonas sp. CURTG3B2_SDJG | reverse complement strand
CGCGCCCCCTGGACGCCTGCTACCGCCTGTACCGGTCAGGACGGCGCCGCGCCCACAGCGCCCCGGAACGCGCCTTCATGGACTGGATCCGCCGCGAGGTCGCCAAGTCCATGACCCTCTTCGCCGCCCAGACCGCGGACGCGCGCGCGGCCGCCTAGGCCGAGCCGGGCGACGGCTTGGGCCTTAGAGGTGCTTCGCTTCCAGCGCGCCGCCCCACCGATCGTTCAGGTACTCGATGACCAGCCGTCGGTGGCAATGGTGAGGAGTGGCTTCCGAACACAGCAGGCAGGCGCCCTCGAACATGTCAGGACGCAGGCGCGTCTCGATCTTTCGCTGCTTCATCAGATCGAGGAAGCGGGGCTCGTACACGGCCCAGTCCCCCTTTTCCTTCTTGAAGGCCTTCAGGATGTCATCCGTGGGAGCCAGCAGGGGCTGGTGGACGTACTGGATGCCGCCGAGCTTCTTCAGGAAATAGGCCAGGTCGTCCGCCTTGGCGAAGCCGGCGAGTTGGGAGGTGTTGTGCAGGCGCACGTCCACCACCTTCTTGACGCCGGCCTTCAGCAGCCGTTCGAAGAAGCCTTCGGCGTTGGTTTTCGTGAAGCCGATGGTGGCGACGGTGGTCTTGGTCATCGTGTCTAGCCTGCCAACCGGGTCTTCTCTTCGGGAGGAGGTTCAGCGAACGCCACCTTGCGCCCGCGCTCCCGATAAGCGTCGCGAAGCCGATCCGCCTCGCTCGCGAACATGTCGTCGTGGGTCTTGTTCGTCATGGCCAGAAGGCGCGTCTCGATATCGGCCTGGGTCGCTAGGTCGCCCGCGCCGAGGATGTGCGCCACCGACACGCCGCGCTCGGCCAGGGCGCGGCCGACAAGAAGGCAGCGATGGCAGTCCAGCGGGCTGCGCTCGGAACACATCATGGCGATGCGATAGGTCCGGGCGCCGCCCTGCAGCCGCTCCAGTCCTCGGTGGAAATCCGCCGTCCGCGCCATCTTCTCATAGTCGGCGACGCCGTCGGTGTAGCAGTCCGCCGCCTCCGGCCGCCCGCCCAATTCCCGTCCCAGGAACACATAGGCGACCCCGTCGCGCGCCAGGGCCTCCTTCAGAACGTCTCGGTTGTACTGGGGAAAGGCGCGCGAAAAGGGCGAGGTCCGGACGTCGGCGACGGCGGTGACCCCGGCCGCCTTCAGGCGCGCGACGAACTCCTCATAGGCCAGCGTCGAATGGCCGATGCTGAGGATGCAGGTTTCGTCCGGTTCGTGCGCCACGCCGAAGTGTATCAATTGTCGGGCGTGATGACAGCGGCGATCAGCTTGTAGGCGTAGCCGTTGAACGCATCGCCCAGACTCACGCATAGCAGCGCTCGTCCGACGGGAAACCGGCCATCCGGACCGAAAAATACTGCCGGCGGACAATCGGATCGGTGATGCCAAGCAGATACTGCGCGCCCTGGTGCGTGAACGCTCCCCTCAGCTTTCGCTTGTCGCCGAAACGGGACCGTTCGTTCTCTAGCCGGACCTCCAAGTCCTGGATCTCGATCAGCCTCAGCGAGCCCTCCGCTGGCCGCGTCAGGACCTCCCGGACTCGGTCGTTGCGCCCGTGACTGCTCGACGAGCCCGTTCCCCACAGCGGTCGCGCCGTCCTGTCGATGACCGATAGGATTTCTTCCCACGCCGCCCGCCGCGCGAAGCTCCAATGCGAACGCGAGTCCAACAGGTGGTTTTCCGTCTGATAGCCATGCGGGCTCGGACGGAGCAGCGGCACATTCACGATATCGCCGACGCGCGGATCCTGACCGTTGGCGAACATTCGCTCCTGTTCCGAGACTTCTCCGTGCTCGCGGGTGCTGACCGGCCGAATCCACGCCATGGAGCCGTCCGGCAGGCGCTCGACGCCGGCCAGACACCGACCCGAGGTCTTGTAGGAGTTGGCCAGACACAGGATCGTCTTGACGTAAGCCGGCATTCAAGCTTCCCCAATGGTGAAGCTTGAATGCAATCTGGATTTGCGAAAAACGCAACCCCTGGTTTACATCTCAGCTGTCCAGGAAGCTCCGCAGCTTCCGCGACCGGCTCGGGTGCTTGAGCTTGCGCAGGGCCTTGGCCTCGATCTGGCGGATGCGTTCGCGGGTCACGCTGAACTGCTGGCCGACCTCTTCCAGGGTGTGGTCGGTGTTCATGCCGATGCCGAAGCGCATGCGCAGCACCCGCTCCTCGCGCGGCGTCAGCGACGCCAGAACCCGGGTCGTGGTCTCGCGCAGGTTCGACTGGATGGCGGCGTCGATCGGCAGGACAGCGTTCTTGTCCTCGATGAAGTCGCCCAGGTGCGAGTCTTCCTCGTCGCCGATCGGGGTCTCCAGCGAGATCGGCTCCTTGGCGATCTTCAGGACCTTGCGCACCTTCTCCAGCGGCATGGCCAGCTTCTCGGCCAGCTCCTCCGGGGTCGGCTCGCGGCCGATCTCGTGCAGCATCTGGCGGCTGGTGCGGACGATCTTGTTGATCGTCTCGATCATGTGCACCGGGATGCGGATGGTCCGCGCCTGGTCGGCGATCGAGCGGGTGATGGCCTGACGGATCCACCAGGTGGCGTAGGTCGAGAACTTGTAGCCGCGGCGGTACTCGAACTTGTCGACCGCCTTCATCAGGCCGATGTTGCCCTCCTGGATAAGGTCCAGGAACTGCAGGCCGCGGTTGGTGTATTTCTTGGCGATGGAGATCACCAGGCGCAGGTTGGCCTCGACCATCTCCTTCTTGGCCTGGCGGGCCTCGCGCTCGCCCTTCTGGACCGTCTGGACGATGCGGCGGTAGTCGTCGATCGGCAGGCCAGCCTCGGTGGCCACGGCGGCCACGTCGCCGCGGATCTGGGCGATCTGAGTCGCCTCGTTGTCGCTGAACTTGGTCCAGCGCACGCCCATGTCCTTGACGCCCTCGGCCCAGTTCGGGTCCAGCTCCTTGCCGAAGTAGGACTTCAGGAACTCGGGACGCGAGATGCCGTAGCTGTCGGCCAGGCGCAGCAGCCGGCCTTCCAGCCCCATCAGGCGCTTGTTGATCGCGTACAGCTGCTCGACCAGCGCCTCGATGCGGTTGTTGTTCAGCTTCATCGTCTTCAGGCGGCCCGAGATGGTCGCCGTCAGGGTGTCGTACGCCTTCTGGTCCTTGGCGTTCAGGACCTCGCCCTTCAGCCGCGCCTCGACCAGCTTGTCCTGCAGCTTGCGGAAGGCGCCAAAGTCGGCCGCGATCGCGTCCAGGACCTCCATGACGCCGTCCCGCAGCTCGGCTTCCAGCGCCGAGATCGACATGCCGCCGCCATCGTCGAAATCGTCGTCCTCGTCGTCGCCCTCGGGCTTCTCGCCGGCGGGCGCCTCCTCCTCGGCCTCTTCCTCGGCGGCTTCGCCGGCGGGGGGCTGGTTGTGCGGCAGGGACGACGGGTTCAGCACGCCGTAGGTGGCGTCCAGGTCGATGACCTCGCGCAGCAGGATGCGGTTGTTGGCCAGTTCGTCGCGCCAGACCATGATGGCCTCGAACGTCAGGGCGCTCTCGCACAGGCCCGAGATCATGGCGTCGCGGCCCGCCTCGATGCGCTTGGCGATGGCGATCTCGCCCTCGCGGCTCAAGAGCTCGACCGAGCCCATCTCGCGCAGGTACATGCGCACCGGGTCGTCGGTGCGGTCATAGGCGGCCTTGGCGGGCGTTTCGGCGACCGAGGTCTCGGCGCGCTCGGCGACTTCGCCGCCCTCGCCGTCCTTCTGCTCGGCGTCTTCCTCGGCCTCGACGACGTTGACGCCCATTTCGGACAGCATCGCCAGGGTGTCCTCGATCTGGTCGGGGGTCACCTCTTCGGACGGCAGGACCTTGTTCAGCTCCTCCATCGTCACATAGCCGCGGGCCTTGGCCTGCTTGATGAATTTCTTGACGCCGGCGTCGGTGAGGTCGAGCAGCGGGCCGTCGCTCTGAACTTCGGCTTCCTGCGTCTCGGTCTGGGCGCTCATTCAGTCTCTTCTCCGGGCGGCGGCTGATCAGGCCGCCTGCCAAATACAACGTGTGGCGAGGGCGTTGGTTACGCCCCCGAACTGTCTTCCCAAATTTCTCCGGTCTTGATCGCGCGACGCAACGCATCCCGCTCGGCCTTCAGCCGGCGGAACGCCTCGTCCTGCCCCGGCACGCTGCGCGCCGAAGACAGGGCGTCTTCCAAGGCGGCGACACGGGTGAGCGCGTCGAACGCCTGCGACCATCGGATCCTCGTCTCGCCGAGGGGCTTGTCTGCAGCCAGGAAAGGCGCGCCGGACTTCGCCGCCGCCTTCTCGACCTCGCGCATCAAGACGTCATGACCCGATTGCGCCAGATGGCGACGCAGGGCCGCCGAGTCAAGGTCCTGGCCCGAGAACCGCAGGCGGACCATCTCCTGGGCCAGGCCGTCCAGCGACGGATCGCCGAAGCCGTGGGCGGCGATGGCCTCCAGATGGTCGTCCATCCGTTCCGGATCGTCGATGGCGCCGTGGGCGAGGCCGCGGCCACCGGCTCGATGGCGCGGCTCAGCGACTGCATGGCCTGGGGCGCCTTCGGCCGTCTGGCCCAGCACCGGCGGCGGTCCCCAGCGGCGGCCGCCGTGGCCGCCCGCTCCACCCGGAGCCTGCGGAGCTCGGCGCGACGGAAAGGCGGCGTCGAACCGGTCGAACAGCTCGCGCCGATATTGCTCGGCCAGGTCCCGGTCTTGGATGGCCGAGGCCTGCTGGCGCAGCCGGCCCTTGAACCCGGCGCGGCGCTCGGGCGTGTCCAGCGGCTCGGCCTCAGCCTCCTTCTGGAACAGCACCTCGGCGAAGGGCCGGGTCGTCGATAAGGCCTGGCGCAGCGCCGGCGCGCCCTGGTCGCGCAGGATGTCGTCCGGATCCTTGCCGCCCTCCAGAAGAGCGAAGCGGAAGGACCGGCCCGGCTTCAGCTGCGGCAGGGCCCGGTCGATGGCCCGGTAGGCGGCCCGCCGCCCGGCGGCGTCCCCGTCGAAGCACAGCACCGGCTCGGACGACACCCGCCACAGCCGCTCCATCTGCTCTTCGGTCAGGGCGGTGCCCATCGGCGCGACGGCCGGCACCCCCGCCCGCTGGCACGCGATGACGTCCATATAGCCTTCGACCACCACGATGGCCTGATCCGACTTGCTCTCGGCCCCCAGGATGCGGCGCGCTTCGGGCAGGCCGTACAGGGTCGCGCCCTTGTGGAAGAGCGGGCTCTCCGGTCCGTTCAGATATTTGGCCCGGTCGTCCGGGTTCATCGCCCGTCCGCCGAAGCTGACGATCCGGCCCCGCGCGTCCAGGATCGGGAACATTAGCCGGTCGCGGAACCGATCGTAGGGCGCCCCGCCGCCCTCTGGCGCGATGAGCATGCCGGCCTCGACCAGGTCGCCCGGCTTGGCGCCGCGCTGGATCAGGGCGTTCTTCAACCCCTCCCGGTCGTTGGGCGCATAGCCCAGGCCGAACCGCTCCCACTGGTCCTCCGGCAGGCCCCGCTTCTCCAGGTATTCGCGCGCCGCCTTGCCGGGCGACCGGCGCAGGTTGGCGGCGAACCATTTCTGGGCCAGGTCCATCCAGTCGCTCAGCCCCTGGCGCTTCTGCTCGCGCTCCTGGGCCTGCGGATCCTCGGCCGGCAGGGCCATGCCGGCCTCGCCGGCCAGCCGCTGCACGGCTTCGACGAAGCTTAAGCGTTCGGTCTCCTGCAGGAAGCTGATGACGTCGCCGTGCTTGCCCGAGCTGAAGTCGTGGAAGAAGCCCTTGTCGTCGTTGACGAAGAACGACGGGGACTTCTCCTTGGTGAAGGGCGACAGGCCGACGTATTCGCGCCCCTGGCGCTTGAGCTTCACCGTCCGCCCGATGATATCGGACGGCCGAAGGCGGGCCTTCAGTTCCTCGAGGAAGCGATCATCGAAACGCACCGTCGCCTTATAGCGCGCGACTCAGGCCAGGGGCGTCATTTAGGTTTCGTTAACCACTATGGCGAAAACGCAGCCGTAAGCGTCTGATTTTTCGCATATTTCCATGGAACTATCCACAGGCCCTGTGGATTAACCATAGGCTCCGTCCCAGAACCGGACGGGATTGTGCGGCCTCTGCGGCGAACCGCGCCGGGCCGATCGAGAGCGAGATTTCCCTCCCATGTTCATCGCCATCGCCCGTCCGGCGGTGGAGCCCCAAGGCCCCGACGCCGTCGCCGTCCCCGGTTCCCCCGCCATTCCCGCCCTGCCGCCCCGCGCCCTGCACGCCCGTCTGCTGCAGAACGCCGCGCTCCGTCGGATGAGAGGCGCGGAGCGACGGCGCGCCCAGCGGCCCGAGGACGCCGACTACTGGCTGCACGCGGCGCCGGCGGCGGTGAGGAAGGCGGCCGCCCTGCGCGAAGAGACGCGCTTCGCGCCCCTGCCCTGACGCCTACAGATAGCCCAGCCACCAGTCGCGGCGACGGCGTTTCACGCCCTCGAACCAGCGCGACAGCGGGTACAGCAGGATCAGAACGGCGAGCCAGGCCAGGTAGACGCCTCCCAGACCGAAACCCCAGCCGGCCTCGATGAGGCGGGACGGGTCGGTGATCGTGTCGACGAAGGCCGAGGGCGGAACGCCGACCGCCAGCCCGATGGCCACCGCCAGCGCATGCGCGATCCAGACGTGCAGCAGATAGGTGAACAGCGGCGTGCGACCGAAGGCCAGCAGCGGCCTGACGCGCAACCCACGCACCCGATCGAAAGCGGCCAGCAGAAGGAAGGCCAGACCGATCATCAGCAGAACATAGGCCGGAGACGGGGGATATTTGTTGGTGCTGACGATGCTGAAGGCAGTCCATAGCGCACCGTCCTGGGCGATCCACGGGATGGGATCGAAGCCTGGCAGATTGAAGCCGCGCCCGATCGCGAACAGGGCCAGAAATCCGCCGGCCGCCAGCAGGATTCGTCCGCGCCGCAGCCCGTCCGCATCGGTCAGAGACCCCGCCAGTCCGTAGCCGAGCAGCAGGATTCCCATCCAGGGGATCGCCGGATAGGCGACCAGCAGCAACCCCGCGTCGGTCGGCGCCGGCCCCCGCACCGCCAGCATCCGCCAGATCGGCTCGAGCGGCCCAAACAGGGCGGGGGACAGGAGGCCGAGCAGCGGATGCCCGACGATGACGGCGACGCCGATGGCCAGGATGGCGAGGCGCGGCAGGCGATGCAGCCCGGCGAGCACGATCATGCCGAAGCCGATCGCCCAGATGACCTGGGCGAAGAGCCACCAGCCGAAATTGAAGCCGAGGCCGATCAGCGTGAACTCGAGCACGATCAACCAGACGCCGCGCGTCACCAGGAATTTCGACAGGTCGCCGGGGCTCTTTCCGTTCGCCTTCTGCAGCCAGACCGACAGGCCGGCGAGAAAGACGAAGGTCGGCGCGCACAGATGGGTCGCCCAACGGGTGAGAAACAGCGCGGGATTTCCGGAATCCAGCGCCATGGGATCGGCTGTGAAGGCGGTGGCGTGGAAGAAGTCCCGGACATGGTCCAGCACCATGACGACGATCACCAGCCCCCGGAGGGCGTCGACGGCGTCGATGCGAAGCGCGCCGGATCGGGTCACGCCGACCGCCGTGAAGCGAGGGGCGCCGGCGGTGTTTCATGGGGCCGTTCGACAGTCTGGGCGGTCATGGGCGATCCTCCCCCAAGGTGTCGCCACTAGTCTGCATCGCGCCGGGCCGGCGCGCCAGATCATCAGCCCTTCATCGAATCCGCGAAGCGCTGGAACAGATACAGGCTGTCCGTCGGCCCGGGCGAGGCTTCCGGGTGGTGCTGGACGCTGAACACCGGGCGGTCCTTCAGGGCGATGCCGCAGTTGGTGCCGTCGAACAGGCTGACGTGCGTCTCCTCGACCGCGTCGGGCAGGCTGTCGCGGTCGACGGTGAAGCCGTGGTTCATCGACACGATCTCGACCTTGCCGGTCGTCAGGTCCTTCACCGGATGGTTCGCGCCGTGGTGGCCCTGGTCCATCTTGACGGTCTTGGCGCCCAGCGCCAGGGCCAGCATCTGGTGGCCCAGGCAGATGCCGAAGATCGGCTTGCCGCTGTCGACCAGCTTCCTGATCTCGGGCACCGCGTACTCGCCGGTCGCCGCCGGGTCGCCCGGGCCGTTGGACAGGACCACGCCGTCGGGGTCGCGCGCCAGGACCTCCTCGGCCGTCGTCGTCGCCGGCACCACGGTGATCTTCGCGCCGGTCGAGGCCAGCGCCCGCAGGATGTTCCTCTTCACGCCGTAGTCGATGACCACGACCGACTTGTCCGCTGCGTCCACGCGCGGGTGGCCTTCCGGCCAGTCCCACAGCCCCTCGTCCCACTGGAACGCCTGCAGGGTCGAGGCCGGCTTGGCCAGGTCCAGCCCGACCAGGCCGGTCCAGGCCTTGGCCTGGGCGACCAGGGCGTCCAGGTCGAAGTTTCCGTCCGGGTCGTGGGCGATCACCGCGTGGGGCGCGCCGCCGTCGCGGATCAGGGCGGTCAGGGCGCGGGTGTCGACGCCCGCCAGGCCGACGACGCCGTCGGCGCTTCATCCAGTCGTCGAATGTGCCGTCGGCCCGCCAGTTGGCCGGATCGGTCGGAACGTCGCGGAAGATCGCGCCGCGCGCCGAGGTGTCCGATCCCCCGCCGATCTGCTCGATGTCCTCGACGTTCACGCCCACATTGCCGACATGGGGGAAGGTGAAGGCCAGGATCTGGCTCATGTAGGACGGGTCGGTCAGGATCTCCTGATAGCCGGTCATGGCGGTGTTGAAGACCACCTCGCCCAGGGCCGAACCGGTCGCGCCGCAGCCCACGCCCTGCAGGATCGTGCCATCCGCCAGCGCCAGGACGCCGGTGACGCCGGGAAGAAGCTGGTGGGTCATGGCGCGCTCCGTATCGCCGACAACCGGCGGGCAAACGGCGGCGTGGTTAGGCCCCCGAAGGGGCCGGGTCAACGCGCGACGGCGACTTTCTGAGGAATAGCAGCCAAGCCGCGCTGGTCACCACGAAGAAGCCCGCCGTCGGAAGGATGTATCCCGGGGCCGCCGCGGCCACCGCGGCCGTGGTGAACAGCAGGCCCAGGGCCCCGATCAGGCGCGCCCGGGTCCAGCGCGCCATGCGGAACAGCGAGGCTGAGCACAGGCCGTAGACCACCAGGCTGAGCACCGAGGTCACGCCGATCAGCATGCCGAACTGACCGCCCAGCGTGGGCTGGCCCGAGATCACCGCCACGACGCTCATGATCGCCCCGCCCAGCAGCGGGTTGGCGATCGGCGTCCTCTGGCCCTGGCCGAAACCGGACGGCAGATAGCCGTGGCAGGCGGCCGCCCGCGCCGTCTCCCCGCCCAGCATCACCCAGCCGCCCAGGGTGCCGACGGCCTTGACGACCGCGCAGGCCGCCACCAGGCCGCCGATCGAGGCCCCGAAGACCCGCGCGGTAAGGTCCGCATAGGGGCTGGACGACTGGGCCAGCACGGTCGCCGGGATCACGCCGAACACCGCCACGCTGGCCGCGACATAGACCACCGAAGCCAGCAGCACCCCGGCGATGGAGGCGCGGCCGACATCGCGGGCCGGATGGCGCACCCGCGACGACAGGACCGCGGCGCTCTCGACACCCAGGAAGGCCCAGAAGATCACCGCCAGCGAGGCCGGCACGCTGTGCGCCAGGGTGTCGCCCGACGGGCTCCACGAGGCGGCGAAGACTTCGGGGTCGAAGGCGATCACGCCCGCCACGACCGCCACCGCCAGGGGGGCCAGGCCGATCGCCAGCGCCAGGGCCGCGAACCGCGACGCGGCCCGGGCGCCCAGGATATAGGCTCCGGTCGCCAGCCAGATCAGGGCCAGATTGCACAGCGTCGCCGCGACGGGCTGCTTCAGCACCGGGAAGAAGAAGGCCAGGTATCCGGTCGCCGCCACCGTGATCGCGACATTGCCCACCAGGCAGGCCGTCCAGAAGGCGAGCGCCGTCTGGAAGCCGAAGAAGCGGCCCAGCCCCCGCTCGGCGAAACCCGTCAGGCCGTCCGCGTCCGGCTGCATCCGGCCCAGGGCCGCAAACACCAGCGCCAGGGTCACCGCCCCGATCCCGGCCGCGACCCAGCCGATCACGCTGGAGCTGCCGACCGGCGCCAGGGTCGCGGGCAGCAGATAGACGCCCGAGCCGATCATGTTGCCGGCCACCACCAGCGCCGCCAGGCCCCAGCCCAGCTTGCCCTTGTGGTCGCCATCACGTCCTCGGCCAGGACGTCGTCGGCCAGATTTCCGGTCTGGGTCGTGGGATCGGACGTCTGGGTCATGCATGAACCTCGGCGATGCGGGACTGGAACCAGGCGACCGCGGCCTCTTGCCGGGGACTGAGCACGCCCCGGTCGTAGGCGCCGGCGGACAGGTTGGCCTGGACCGCTTCGCAGATGGCGGCGTCCTCGCCGGTCAGACGGTCCGAAGCGGCCAGGGCGTCGCCCAGCGCGGCCTCGCCGCCGTCGTTCAGGAACAGATAGTCCAGGCGGGTTCGTCCGGGACCGACCGGCGTCATCCGCTCGATCATGGCCCCGTCGCGGTAGACGTTGATTCCCAGGTTGGGCCACAGCCAGCCCCAGACGCCGGCCTGGGGCCCGTCGTTCACCCCCACGGCCTCCTGCACGACCAACTCCCCCTCGACCCGGACCCGATACTCGGCCGAGCCGAGCTCGTTCGCCAGCACCGGGTGCACCGAGCCGATGTGATAGCCCTCAAGGTAGTTCTCGGCGTAGGTCTTCCAGTCGCAGGCCAGGTCGTGGGTCCGGCGCAGCGCCGGGCGCGCGATCTCCAGTCCCCGTTCCGCCAGCAGGGCCTCCAGGGTCGCGACATGGTCCTCGAGAGAGGCCGCCTCCGGGTCCAGGGTCGCGAACGCCAGCCCGCGCCAGGTCTCCAGCCGCACCGGCAGCAGGCCGAACTCGCGCGGGTCGAAGCCGTCCGCCGCCCCGAAGCCGACCGCCGACCTCAGCCGGCCGTCCAGCATGTAGCGCCAGCCGTGGTAGGCGCAGACCAGCTCGGCCCCGCAGTTGCCTTTCTCTCCCACCACCAGCGGGCCGGCGCGGTGACGGCAGACGTTGTGGAAGGCGCGCAGGACGCCGTCCTTGCCGCGGACCATCGCCAGCCGGTGACCGGCGATGTCGGCGGCGATCCAGTCCCCCGGCTCGGGCGCCTCGGCCTCGTGACCCAGGAACAGCCAGGCCCGGCCGAACACGGCCGACCGCTCGCGGGCCCAGGCGTCCGGGCATCCGTACAGGCGGGCGGGCAAGGTCGGTTGCATGGCGCGCACAAGGCCCTCGCCCGGAGGCCTCGTCAACCGCCGTCAGACGGTGACGGCGTCCATCCCGGCGAAGACCGCGTGGGTCGCCCCCGCCGCATGGGCCGCCAGCCCTCGGTCGGGACGCAGATTCAGCAGCATGACCTGCGGGCAGGACCGCCGGGCGGTCTGGATCAACTCGGCCGCGGGCGCCCAGTCGCGGACGCTGTCATGGGCGACCCCGGCGAAGTCGATGGAGATGCAGCGCACCCCCGTTCCTCCCAGCCGCCGCGCCGCGCCGACGTCCGGCGCGATGTGCAGGATCACGCCCTGGGAGGCGGTCTCGAAATGCGAGACGGCCTCGCCGATGAGCTCGGCGGACGCCTGCTCCAGCCCGCCCATGACCTCGACCAGCAGGGCGCCGGGCGCCGGCTCGTGCTGCATCTCGGCGCACAGCATGGCGAACCGGCCGCCGCTCGACGCCACGGTGCGCCAGAAGGCGGGAAGCACCCCGCTGTCGTTAGCCCCCAGCCGCAGCATGTCCAGCCCGTGCCGGAGGGTCTGCAGATCGATCCGGCGCAGGTCGACGGCGTCCAGCGGGCGGCGCCCCAGCCCGGTCAGGGCGCGCTCGCCGCCCGGATGGCGATGATGCGCCGGACACGGCGGCTGACCGGCGCCGAACGGCCCAGGCTCGAAGACCCGGCTGGGCGGCGAGGGTCACGGTGCAGCTCGCGCC
>NZ_JBNFOJ010000066.1:0-12201 GCF_057364705.1 Brevundimonas sp. CURTG3B2_SDJG | reverse complement strand
GCGGCCGGCCGCTCGGGCAGCACCGGCGTCGAGCCCAGGTCGATGGTGGCCGGCTCGCGCTGGTAGTAGCCGGGTTCGTCGCGCACCGCGGGTGAGGGAACCTCGGCGACGGCACCTGGCCAGAACGCCTCGGCGGTCGCCGAAAGCGCCGCGGTCTGGGCGACCAGTTCGGCCTCCGTCTGACGGACCAGGGTGTTCTCGTAGACGCGCAGGAAGATGGCGCTGAAGCCGGGCAGCAGGCCGGCGAAGACCAGCACGGCGATCAGGATGGTGCGCAATCTCAGCACGGGCCAATGGCGCCGCACAAACCGCCTGAGACCGCTGGGCCTGTCGTAGCTCAACCGCTCGCGCCGACGCAGGGGCCCAGCTGGTAGCCCAGGCCCGGGCGGGTCTCGACCACGTCGCCGCCGCCGACGGCCGCGAACTTGGCCCTCAGGTTCCGGATGTGGCTGTCGATGGTGCGATCGGTCATGGCGAAGCCGGGGCCGTGCACCCGATCGATGATGGCGTCGCGGGTGAACACCATGCGCGGCTGAGCCGCCAGGATGCGGACGATGGCGAACTCGGTCACCGTCAGCGGCACTTCGCGGCCGCCCCACGCGGCGCGCCAGCCTTCGGAGTCCAGGGCCAGCCGGCCGTGGGATACGGCGTCGGACGGCAAAGGAGCGGGGGTGCGGACGGTGCGGCGCAGGATGGCCGCCACGCGCGCCACGACTTCGCGCGGACTGAACGGCTTGACGACATAGTCGTCGGCCCCGAGCTCGATGCCCAGGACGCGATCGATCTCGTCGTCGCGCGAGACAGGAACAGGACCGGAAGGTCACCCTGGCTGCGGATGCGGCGGCAGGTCTCGATGCCGTCCATCCTGGGCATGTTGATGTCCAGGATCACCAGGTCCGAGGGATGGGCCGCCAGGTCGGCGAGCGCCGCCTCGCCATCCGCGGCCTCGCGGGTCGCCAGCCCGGCCTTGCCGAGGGCGAAGACCAGGAGGTCGCGGATGTGGGAGTCGTCGTCGACCACCAGGACGGTGCGCTGCATGGCGGCCATGTTCAGCCTGCGGGGGCGGAGGGTCAACGGGGCGAAAGGACCGGACGAAGCGGCCTGGGCGGCGAAGGGGTCGCGCGGGGATGGGTCGATGTGAAGCATGGGGCCTCTCCTGCAAGCCCCCTTGTCGCCCGGCCGGCGTCAGCGCGGCGGGATTGCAGAAGGAGCTTTCGCGGAGAGTCGGTGCAGAAGGCGTGCAGACGCCCGCGATACTCAGACGAAGTAATCTAAGGTTGCTTTTCTTTTACAATCCTAGATTACTTGCGACAGAATCTGCAACTGGCAGGGTTCCCGGGCGAGATAAGAATGTTTTCCTGATATACGTCCGAATCTGACGCATCATGTTGTTAGGATTTATTTCCGCCAGCGGTCGAGCCGGGGCGGAGAACCTATCCGGAGAACAATCATGACTGTCGCATCCCACGCATTCGGCGTCGGACTCTTCATCGACTTCGCCGATTTCGACATCCCCGCGGGCGTCGATCTCGTCCGCACCAGCGGTTACGCCGTCGCGGGACGCGGCGAAGCCCTCTACGCCGCCGTCGCCTCGGGCTCGGCGGCCCCTTGGCGCACCCAGGACGCGAACGGCCGCTGGTTCGAACTGTCCGAGACCGTGCCGACGCCGCAGATGTTCGGCGCCGTGGCCGACGGCGCGGCCGACGACACCCAGGCGCTCAGGAACGCCATCGCTTTCGCCGCCGGCGGCAGGTCTACATGCCGGGCGGCGTCTATGTGGTCCGCCAGAAGATCGAAGTGTTGTCGACCGCCAACCCCAACTCGGCGTTCGGCCCCGGCCTGCATCTGATCGGGGCCGGCATGGCCGACACCATCATCGACAACCAGTGCTCCAACGAGAGCCTGTTCTACCTGAACTCCTCGGTCCACACGCCCTTCACCGCGCAGATCGGGGTCAAGGTGGCCAATCTGACCGTGACCCGACAAACCTCGGGCGTGAACAGCGGGGCCTTCGAGCTGGTCAACGCTTACCAAGTGCAGTTCGACCAGGTCACCATCGAGAAGCAGCAGGGCAGCGGCATCGTCCTGAAGAACGGCGACTACGTCGATGACGGCTGGAACAGCGTCGCCCTGAGCAATCTTTGGATCGACGGCTGCACGCGCTGGGGCGTCGAAGCCGCCGGCGGCTACGCCCGCAACGAGGGTAGCTTCTCGAAATTCCACAACGTCTTCATCCAGAGCTGCGGGACCAATGAGTATTTCACCGTCAGCAATGTGAGCAACGCCGTATCGGCCGAGGTCACCCTCCTTCTGGCCCAGCTGCCGCGCGTCTTCCCGCAGCGGACCGCCCATCCGTTCAAGGAGGGCGACCGGGTCATGTTCCATGGGGTCCAGGGCATGACCCAGATCAACGAGGTGATCTACAAGGTCGGTCCCAATCCGACGGCCACGACCTTCAAGCTCTACTCGAACGTCCTGCCCAGCAGTCCGGTCGGCGCGCCCGTCGCCCTGGCCGCCAACCCGTTCACCACGACGGCGAACAGCCGGACGGTGACCGTCGCGGCCGCCGCCCACGGCGCCGCCGTGGGCGACTACGTCCGTATCTCGGGCGCCTCGCCGGTCGGCGGCGTGGCGATCAGCGGGCCGTACGAGATCATCAGCGTCATCGACGCCAACAGCTATACGATCTACGCCAACGTCTCCGCGGCCAGCGCGGCCACGGGCGGCGGCGCGGCCGTACAGGCCGCCTACGCCCTGGCGGCCCCGATCGACTCCTCGGCGTTCGGCGCGTTCTCCAGCGGCATGGCCACCGGCGCCCTGCCGAACAATCCGTTCACCACCGTGGCGGGCCAATCCGTGGTGACGGTCACCCACCCGGCGCACAGCGGCGTGGCCGGCGGCGTGGCCAGCTTCAGCGGCGCCGCGGCCGTGGGCGGGCTGACCCTCAACGGCTCGTACGCGATCACCCAGGTGATCGACGCCGACACCTACCGGATCCAGGCCCTGGCCAACGCCGGGTCCAGCGTGGCCGGCGGCGGCGCGACCGTCCAGGCGGCCTACGCCGACGGCCCCACCAAACAGGCCGAGGTGAGCTATCTGGAACCCCGCTCGGGCGGTCTGCTGTGGAAGGGCCAGCTGCTGCACCTGCTCTCCTGCGGGTTCACGCTGAACCAGAACGTGGCGCAGTTCATTCCGGGCGACGCCGGTCTGGCGACCGGCGCCCTGTGCGAGCAGGTGACCTGGGAGAACAGCTATCGCCGCCACGTCTTCTGCACCGGGATCGACAGCTTCACCGCCATCGCCAACCAATTCCACGGCGCCGAAGAATATCCGACCTGGGTGGGGGTGGAGTTCAACGCCTGGCGTCACCTGATCCGCGGCGTGTCGTGGGACGGCACGGCCGTGCGCTCGGCGCGCAACCGGTCGCTGCAATGGAAGCTGACCGGCGCCAATGTCGCCGCCGACAGCTGTCGGGTCCGCCGTACGATGTGGCAGGACTTCGACTACGTCGGCCAACGCCGGTTCGAAGGCTGGCGGTTCGACCAGATCGAGGAGGACGGCCTGCTGCGCCACGTGACGTCGAACCCCGGCGAGTTCATCAGCTTCGGACCCAGCACGGTGAATGGCTCCGGCAACAAGACGCCGATACGGATACGCGGGCCGAACGGCGCCCGGGTGAACGGCCAATGGCCCGAGGCGGCCTCGACGACCGGCGAGTGGGTCGAGCTGCAGTTGGGCCCGTCGGGCCTGGTTCGCCGCAACTCGACGGACAATCTAGCGCCGACCGGTCCCAACGACCTGGCCAAGGACGCGATCTACAACGTCTTCCTGTACGACAGCGACGGAGCCCCGGCCCTGGCCCTGGCCAACGCCGCAGACGCCGGAAGCGCCTATTCGATCGACCCGCTGACCGGCTATGCGGTCCGGACCTCGGATCCCTCGATGCGATGGGTCGGCCGGGTGAAGACGGACAACCTTCCGGGCCAGGCGGCGAAATTCCTGACCTCGGCCGACGCCAACTACCTGGCCCCGTCCAGGATCGCGGGCTCTCAGATGGGATCCAGCGACTGGTTCTGGCAGGAGCCGGCCAAACGTCGCCTCTGGTTCAAGTCGGGGGCCCTGCCCGTGTCGCAGGATGGCGGGTCCTACGCCCTGTCCGGATCGTTCGAGGCTGCGGCGCCCTACGATCCGCCCTCGCTGCCCGCGGGCGGATCGGCCTCGACCACCCTGCCGGCGATCTGCGAACTGGGCGACCATGTTCTGGCGACCAGCTTCTCGGCCGATCCGTCGGGCGTGCTCTTCCAGGGCTACGTCTCGGCGTCCAATCAGATCACCGTGGTGCTGACCAACGCCACCGCGGGAACGGTGGACCTGGGTTCAGGCACGCTGCGGGCCATCTACCAGCGTCGATGACCGGCGCCCGGCCCGAGTCCCGGCGAAAACTGAGGCTGTCCCCCGGACGGATCGCCGCCAAGGCGTCCGTCCGGGCGACTGTTCCGCGCGGGTCGTGCGCGGGAAGGTGCGGCCCGACGATCCGGGGGCAACCGGGGAGCGAGCCGCCGAGCCGCCCGGTCTCTAGGCCCGGCCATTTGGGCCGTTTTTCGACGAGGGCGGGATCGATCCCCGGCTCGCCGTCTAGTGCACCATGAACCGGGCGGACCCCGACATCCTGTGACCGTCCGGACCTTCCGCGACCCAGGCGGCCGCATAGGTTCCGGGCGAGAGGCGCGGCAGGGCGACCCCGACCGTGGCGGCGGCCGGAGCGGCGGGGGCGGTCACCACGATCGGCTCCCGCCCTTCGGCGGTCAGGGTCACCGTCTTCAGGATCATCGGATGGGGAAAGGTGATCGTGAACCGCTCCGGCGAGCCGTGGGTCATCGCACCGTCGGCCGGCGTAGTGACGACGCCGGAGGGGCTTGCGGCCGGCTGCTGCATGCCATGGCCCGCGTGCGAATCCTGGGCCGCCGAGGCGGTCGAGAGGCTCGCCAGGGCGGCGGCGAGAAAGAGGGTGCGGATCATCAGAGCGTCTCCTTGAACTAGAACCAGGCCCGAAGGCCGACGACGAAACGGGTGTGCTCGACCTCGCCGCCCCGGGCCTTCGCGTAGTCGGTGGTGTCGCCGAGCGCGTGGCTCCATTCGACGCCGACGTAGGGGGCGAGCTCCTTTTTGAACTCGTAGCGCAGCCTCAGCCCGACTTCGATCGAGGACAGGCCGGATCCGATCTCCAGCTCCGGGACATCGCTGGCCGAGGCCTCGACCTCGATCCGCGGCTGCAGGATCCAGCGCTGGGTGATCCGCTGGTCGTACTCCGCCTCCACCCGGGCGGTCAGATCCCCCTCGGTCGACAGGAAGGCGGCGGCGTCGACCTCCCACCAGTAGGGCGCCAGACCCTGAAGGCCCAGGACCAGGTGGGTCGTATCCTCGCCGTCCACGCGGAAGTCCTGGCGGACGCCGGTCTGGATGTCCCAGAAGGGGCTCACCGCGCGGCTGTACAGGGCCTGAACCTCCGCCTCCTCGGGCGCGTCTCCGAACGCCCCCTCGCCTTCGGCCTTCCACCAGAAGCGATTGATGTCGCCGCCGGTCCAGCCCTGGACGTCCCAGAGGTAGGTCTCGTCGCCGTCGCCGAAGCCGGCCTCGAACCGGTCGACGACCGCTGCCGCGGTGCGGACGTCGCCGTTCTCCCGGATCAGGGTCCGGCGCGACGCCCTCATCGCCTCGGCGCCGAAGACCAGGTCGGCGGCGTGGACCGGGCCGTCCAGGGGCGCGCCGGGCGGCGGCGCTTCGGGCTGACGGCCGCGTCGTCGGCGCTGGTCGGGGAGGTCGGGCGGGCCCATCCGCATCGCCGACATGTCATGGCCGGCGTGCGGATCCTGCGCGGGCGTCATGCTCGACATGTCATGACCTGCGTGGGGATCCGGCTGCGCGGGAGATGCGGCGGACATATCGTGTCCGGCGTGCGGGTCGGGTTGCGCCGGCGGCGCCATGACATGCCCCGCATGGGGATCGGCGGCGGGCGGCCGGGCCGGAGCGGGCGGCATGACGTGACCCGCGTGCGGGTCCTGCGCCTGGGCAGCGCCGGCGGCCAGGAGTAGCGGCGCCACCGCGAGGGCGAGGCGGCTCATCGGGCCCCTCCGTCCATGGGACGCACCGTCACGACGTTGAACATCCCGGCGTGCATGTGCATCAGCAGGTGACAATGGAACGCCCAGTCGCCCGGGGCGTCGGCGGTCAGGTCGAACGTCACTTTCGAGCCCGGCGCGACGTTGACCGTGTGCTTCAGCGGCTGATGCCCGGCGGGGCCGCCCGTCACCAGCTCGAAGAAATGGCCGTGCAGGTGGATGGGGTGGGCCATCATGGTGTCGTTGACCAGGGTCACCCGCACGCGCTCGTCCCGCTCGAACCGGATCGGCTCGACCAGCTCGCTGAACTTGCGGCCGTCGAAGCCCCACATGAACCGCTCCATATTGCCGGTCAGGTGGATTTCCATGGTCCGCGACGGCGGGCGCTGGTCCTTGTTGGGCGCCAGCGAGACCAGGTCGGTATAGACCAGGACGCGGTGATCGACGTCCTTCAGGCCCGTCGGCCGCTCGCCCAGCCGGTTCGCGGGCGCCATGGAGACCATGTCCACACCGACGCCCACGGCCATGTCCGCCGGCGCATTCTCGGGATCGCGCATGTTCATGCCGGACATCGACATGCCGGCGTCCGGGTCCTGCGCCCCGGCGCCGTGATCCATGCCGGCCATGCCGCCGTGGTCCATGCTTCCGTGATCCATTCCCCCCATGCCCATGTCGCTCATGGTCAGGTTCGGAACCTCGCGCAGCGGCGGGACCTCGGCGGTCATGCCCAGGCGCGGGGCCAGGGTGGCGCGGCCCATGCCGGACCGGTCGATGGCTTCGGAGACGATGGTGTAGGCGCGGTCCTCGGTCGGCCACACGATCACGTCATAGGTCTCGGCGACCGAAATCTGGAACTCGTCGGTCTCGACCGGCCGCACGTTCTCGCCGTCGGCCTGCACCACCGTCATGGGCAGGCCGGGGATGCGGACGTTGAAGATCGACATGGCCGAGGCGTTGATGACGCGCAGGCGGACCCGCTCGCCCGGCCGGAACAGCCCCGTCCAGTTCTCGGCCGGCCCGTGGCCGTTGATCAGATAGGTGTAGGTCGAGCCGTTGACGTCCAGGATGTCGCGCGGGTCCATGCGCATCCGGCCCCACATGCGCCGCTCCGCCAGGCTCATCCGGTCCTCGCCCGAGATCAGGCCGGACAGGGTGGTGCGTTGCTGGTTGAAGTAGCCGGGGCTCTTCTTGAGTTTGTCCAGGATCTCGTGCGGATGCATGAAGCTCCAGTCCGACAGGACCAATACGTGCTCGCGGTCGTAGGCGACCGGATCGGCGTCCGCGGGATCGATGACGATGGGCCCGTAGTGGCCCATGGCCTCCTGGAGGTTGGAGTGGCTGTGGTACCAGAAGGTGCCGGACTGCTTCAGCTGGAACTCGTAGACGAAGGTCTCGCGGGGCCGGATGCCGGGGAAGCTGATGCCGGGCACGCCGTCCATCTGGAAGGGCACCAGCAGGCCGTGCCAGTGGATCGAGGTGTCCTCGTCCAGGCCGTTGGTCACCGACAAGCGGACATTCTGGCCTTCCCGGAGCCGAAGCAGCGGCGCCGGCAGAACGCCGTTGATTGTCACCGCATGCCCCGTCCGGCCGCCGACCGTGAACGGCGAATGACCCACCGTTAGGTCGATGTTCGGCCCGGCCAGGGTCGGCGGATCGGCCCTCAGGCCCACCGATCCCGTCTGGGCCCAGGCCGGCAGGAGGCCCTGCAGGCCCAACAAACCGCCGCCCGCCGCGGCTCCGCGAAG
Source organism: Brevundimonas sp. CURTG3B2_SDJG (assembly GCF_057364705.1). Lineage (NCBI taxonomy): Bacteria > Pseudomonadati > Pseudomonadota > Alphaproteobacteria > Caulobacterales > Caulobacteraceae > Brevundimonas > Brevundimonas sp. CURTG3B2_SDJG. The sequence goes on along the minus strand of NZ_JBNFOJ010000066.1, from coordinate 4,337 downwards.
TAGGGCGCGGCGATTGAGGCGCGTCATCGACATTCCGGACTGGGCCTTTCCATGCTGTCAGGCGCCGCGTCGCGCGGCCGTTCTCGTTCAGATACGCGCCGGGGCGGCCGTCCCCTTGCGGCAGGACGCCACAGGCGGCGTCTCGGCCGGGTCAGCCGTCCCCGAGTCCGTGAGCCTTCAGCGCCGCCGTCAGCTTCCGCCGGGCGCGGGCGATCCGTGTCTCGACCGCCTTGGACGTGACGCCCAGAATCGCCGCGATCTCGGCGTGGGACCGCCCTTCCAGGATCGCCAGCAGCAGGGGCGCCTTCAGCGTATCGGGAAGGTCGGCCACGGCGCGCTGAACGACGGCCATCCTGCGCCGATCGTCGATCCCGGCGTCCGGCGCCGATGCGCCGTCGCCGACCGCCTCGGCCTCGGGCGCGTCCAGGCCCATCACCCCGCGCACGACCCGTCGGACCGCACGCTTGCGGCCCCAGTCCCGGCATTTGTTCACGGCGATGGAGCGCAGCCAGACATCGAACGGCCGGGCGGGATCATAGCGACGGATCGCCAGCCAGGCCGAGGCATAGGCCTCCTGAAGCACGTCGTGAGCCTCGTCCTCATCGCCCACGTAGCGGCGCACGAACCGGTAGAGGTCCGCCTTGGTCCCCGCCATCAGGGCGGTGAACGCGGCGCGATCCCCCCGCGCGGCGCGGGCTTGCGTGGTGGCGGCTTCCGTCACGCTCCGCGCTTAGCCCGCGTCCTGGCGCAGGGCGTCCACGATCCGGCGGTCGAAGACCTCGGCCTGAGCGGGCGTCATGACCGACCGCATCTCGAAGACATGGGCGATGGTCGCCTTCTGCAGGTCCCCCATGGCTTCGTGGAAGTGGTCCACGGCCGCCTGGACCTGGGGTGTGTCGCCGTCGCTGGCGGCGATGGCGGCGGCCAGCTCCCGGTTGGCCCCGCGCACCTCGGCCTCCAGCGCCTGCCGGCGCCCGGCGAACCGGGCCTCCATGGCGTTCAACCGGCGTTCCTGGTCCGCGGTCAGATCGAGTTCGTGATGGACGATGCTGTGCAGGCTCGGCGTCTCGCGCTCCCGCATGACCCAGGACGCGGTCGCCCAGGTCGCCGCTCCGCTGGCCAGGGCGGCCAGCAAGGCGGTCACCGCCATCGATCGCCAGCCAGCCCTCATCCGCGGGCGTCCAGGCTGGCGAGCGGCGACAGGCCCGCCGAGACCGTGAAGACGCGCATCTCCGACGGCGCCGGCTTCAGCGCGAGCATGGTCAGCCCCCCGTTCAGCCCGCCGATCATCAGGGCCGCCGCCACGACCGCGATGCGAAGCCGGCCGATCCGGCGGCGTTCGCCGACGCGCGCCCAGACCGCCTCCTCCATCGCGTCCAGGCGGGGGTCGTCCGCCGACGTCGCCGTCGCGATCCACTTCTGAATGTCGTCAGTCATCACACACCGCCTCACGCCCCTCTGCGTCATACGCGGCCGCGCCCGCCTCCCCTCGCGAGGGACCCGCCCGCCACCTGCGTAGATAGCAGAGAACGGCCGGAAGGGCTCGGCCGTGGGGGACGACGTGACCGAAGAACCTGACGGAAGGCGATATCCGTTTCCCGACGCGCTTGAGCCGCTGACCGGGGTGCGGTTCTTTCTCGCCCTCGGCGTCGTGCTGTTCCACTACCAGCTGCAGTGGTCGTTCACCTGGGACGCCGGGCTGTTGAATCGGGCCCGGCTGGGCGTGGACGTCTTCTTCATTCTGTCCGGGTTCATCCTCACCCACGTTTATCTGCAGGGCGACATCGCTCCTGACTACCGTCGCTTCCTGATCGCGAGAGTCGCCCGGATCTATCCGGCGCACCTCTTCATTCTGCTGACGATGCTGATCGATGCTCGGTCGCGCGCGCCCTTGCTGGGGGGTCGGCTCGAGCGGGCGCTTCACGACCTCGGACTTCCTGCAGACCCTGTTCCTGATCCAGGCCTGTTTCCGCGCGACACCATGGCGTTGTGGAACGGGCCGGCTTGGTCGCTGTCGGCCGAATGGTTCGCCTATCTGGCCTTCCCCGCCTATTCCGCCGTGGCGCTCTGGCTGCGAAGGCGGCCCTGGCTTCTGATCGCGATCGCCGGAGCGCTCTTCGTCGGCCTGGATGCGGCCTACCAGGCGGAATTCGGCCGGGTCCTGCCGCGCGCCGAAGACAGCATGGGCATCCTGCGCATCGTCCCCGAGTTCCTGTACGGCGTCGGCCTGTACTATCTCGGCCTGCGTTGGCCTCCTTCGGCGCGCATCGCCGTCCCCGCGGTCCTCGCGACCACCACCCTGCTGCTCGCCTTGATGCAGGCCGGCGCCGACGACCGGCTCATCGTGGCCGCCGCCGGTCCCTTCGTCCTGAGCTTGGCCCTGCTGGCCAAGGCGGGCGTGCGCAGCATCCTGTCGCATCCCGCGATCCTGTTCGCGGGCGAAGCCTCCTACGCCCTCTACCTCGTCCACATTCCTGTTCTGATGGTGTGGCGCAACGCGGCCCAGGCGCTCTTCGGGTGGCCCGGCGACTATTCGATGGGCCCGTTGGAGCTGACCGCCATGCTTGCGCTGAGCCTGGCGCGGCCGCCGCCATCCATCTGTTCGTCGAACGGCCGGGGCGACGGATCGTGCGCCAACGGCTGACGCCGGCGCCGCCGAGTCCCGTCGAAGCCAGACGTTCCATACGCAGCGATCAAGGAGAACCGCTTTGAAATCCGCAATGAACCGACGCCTTCTGCTGGGCGGCGCCGTAGGTCTGGCCGCATCGGTCGTCCAATCGGCGCAGGCCCGGCCGCCAAGGACGCTAAGGGTCTACAAGACCCCGACGTGCGGCTGCTGCGACGGATGGATCGCGCACATGCGCCAGGCGGGGTTCGTCGTCGCCGTCACGGTCCAGTCTGATCTCCAGCCCATCCGCAGCCGCCATGGCCTGCCCGACGCCTTGGCGTCCTGCCACACCGGCGTCGTGGACGGATATCTGGTCGAGGGCCACGTTCCGGCGAGCGACGTGATCCGCCTGCTGGACCAAAGGCCCGCGGCGGTCGGCCTGGCCGTGCCGGGCATGCCGTTGGGGTCGCCGGGCATGGAAACGCCCCAGGGCCGGAGGGACCCTTACACGACCCTTCTGGTGCTGCGCGGCGGCGCAACTCGGGTGTTCGCCCGCCACAATCAGGCCGCCTGAAGCCTTGCCGACGCGTTCTTCACTCCGAACTTCGTGAGATTCCCATGACCCGCACCCGCCTCGCCCTCGCCGCCTCGATCGCCGTCCTTTGCGCCGCCGCGCCCGCCCTCGCCCATGATCCGGCAAACGCCGGAGGCTCGGCCGCCGTCGCGCCCGAAGCCGCGCAAGCCGCCGCCGCCGTCGACGCATTCCACGCGTCGCTCGAGACGGGCGACACGGCCGCCGCATTGGCCCTGCTGTCGCCGGACGCCATCGTCTTCGAGGAAGGCGGCGCCGAACGGTCCCGAGACGAATACGCCTCGCATCACCTGAGCTCCGACGCCGCCTTCGCCGCCGCGGTGGAGGCGACGACCACGCTGCGGTCCGGACAGGCCGCCGGCGACGTGGCCTGGATCATGAGCGAGGGCCGCACCACGGGCCAGTTCAACGGCCGCGCGGTGGATCGCCTGACCACCGAGACCATGGTGCTGCAGCGCGGGGCGGACGGCTGGCGCATCCGGCATATCCACTGGTCGTCCCGCGCGCCGCGCTAACCCCGTTCAGCCCAGGGACGCGGGAGGCGGCAAGACGCCCATGAGCGCGACCAGGGCCAGCAGGGCGGCTCCGGCCAGCATCTCGGCGACGACGCTGCGCCGGAGCCGCCTCAGCGCTCCGGCCGGATCTTCGCCGTCCGTCAGCGCCCGGCCGAGAGCCGGCGTCAGCCGGAACCGGTTGACGCCGGCGAAGGCGAGCATGAGGCCGAACAACGCCAGCTTGGCGATCAGCAGCTGCCCATAAGGGCTGGCCCCCAACTCCGGCACGCGCGCCGGCCCCACCAGGAACCAGCCGTTCACCAGGCCGGTCAGCGTCAGCAGGGCGACCGCCAGGGTCCCCGCTCCGGCGAATCCCTGGAGCGCGCGATGGACCGCCGGATTTTCCGGCGCGGCGCGGCGCAGCAGCAGGACCGTCAGGGCGGCCAGGGCGCCCAGCCAGAGCGCCGCGGCGACCGCGTGGATGACGTCGGCGGCGAGATGGAGAGGACCTCCCGGGCCTTCGGTCGCGGCCCCGTGGCCGGTCCAGGCGAAGCTGGCGGTCGCCACGAAAAAAAGACCCGCGGCCAGAACCAGCAGCCAAAGCGGCCGACCCGACCGCAGACGGGGCGACGGCGCCCAGCGA
>NZ_JBNFOJ010000065.1:0-12237 GCF_057364705.1 Brevundimonas sp. CURTG3B2_SDJG | reverse complement strand
ATCAACTCCCAGATCCTGGACGGCTCGTCGGTGACGACGATCGAGTTCGAGCTGGGCACCGACACCGAACGGGCCACCAACGCGTCCGCAACGCCATGAGCGGCCTCAGGGGCTCCCTGCCCCAGGACATGCTGGAGCCCGCCGTCCAGCGTATCGACATCACTGGCGACCCGCTGATCACCTGGGTGGTCCGCTCGCCGACGATGACCCCCGAGCAGATCAGCTGGTTCATCGACAACGAGGTCAGCCGCGAACTGCTGGCCATTCGGGGCGTCGGCGAAGTGAACCGCTCGGGCGGCGTGGACCGCGAGATCCGCGTCGAGCTGGACCCCGACCGCCTGGCCTCGTTCGGCCTGACCGCGGCCTCGGTCAGCCAGGCGCTGACGGCCGTCAACAGCGACCTGCCCGGCGGCCGCGTGACCATCTCCGGCTCCGAACGGGCCATCCGCGCCCTGGGCGCCGCAGGCTCGATCGAGCAGTTGCGCGAGACCCTGGTGCCCCTGGCCGGCGGCCGCACCGTCCGCCTGGGCGACCTGGGCGCCGTCGAGGACCAGTGGAGCGAACCGCGCCGCCTGGCGCGCTTCGACGGTCAGGAGGCGGTGACCTTCAACTTCCTGCGCTCGCGCACCGGCTCCGAGGTCAAGGTGTCCGAGCGCGTCCGCGAGAAGGTCGCCGAGATCGACGAGGCGCATCCGGAGCTGACCATCGAGACGGTCGACTCCAACGTGAAATACATCGAGGAGAGCTACATCGCCTCGCTGGAGGCCCTGGCGCTGGGCGCGGCCCTGGCGGTCGTGGTGGTGTTCATCTTCCTGCGCGACTGGCGCGCGACGCTGATCACGGCGACGGCCATGCCGCTGTCGCTGATCCCGACCTTCGCGATCCTGGGGCCGATGAACCAGTCCCTGAACGGCGTCACCCTGCTGGCCCTGTCGCTGACGGTCGGCATCCTGGTCGACGACGCCATCGTGGAGATCGAGAACATCGTCCGCCACATGCGCAACGGCAAGTCGCCCTACAACGCCTCGATGGAGGCCGCCGACGAGATCGGCCTGGCGGTCGTGGCCACCACAGCCACCATCATCGCCGTCTTCGCTCCCGTCGGCTTCATGCCGGGCATCGTGGGCCAGTTCTTCAAGGCCTTCGCCCTGGCGGCCTGCGTCTCGGTGGCCTTCTCGCTGCTGGTCGCCCGAACGCTCACGCCGCTGATGGCGGCCTATATGCTGAAGCACACCAAGCACGAGGACGCCGACCCGTTCTGGATGGCCGGCTATCTGAAGGCCCTGGGCTGGAGCCTGCGGAACCGCTGGAAGGTGTTCGCCATGGGCACCCTGCTGTTCATCGGCTGCGGCTTCCTGGCGTCCAAGGTGCCGTTCGAGTTCATGTCCGCCGGCGACCAGTCGCGGGCGGCCTTCTCGGTCGAACTGCCGCCCGGCGCCACCCTGGCCCAGACCGACGCCATCGTTCAGCGCGTCACCCGCGACCTGCGGGCCCGCGACGAGGTCCTGTCGGTCTACGCCGCCATCGGCGGCCAGGAGGTGAACCAGGCCAACGTCTACGCGGCCATGGTCCCCAAGGGCCAACGCAAGATCAGCCAGCAGGCCTTCCAGCGCGAGATGGTCGACCGGTGGAAGTCCATTCCGGGCGCACGCATCGGGTCGGGCGCGCCCAGCAAGGCGGCGGGCCCAGCGACGGGACCAGCTACACCTTCGCCATCCTGAGCGACAATCCGGAGGCCCTTGAGGCCGCCGCCCGTCGGATCGAAGCCGAGATGCGGGGCGTTCCGGGCCTGGCCAACGTGGTCAACACCGCCGCCATCGCCCGGCCTGAGATCCTGGTCACGCCGCGTCCGGATCAGGCCGCCCTGATGGGCGTCTCGGCCGGCGACATCTCCCAGACCATCCGCGTCGCCACCCTCGGCGACGTCGAGCAGAACCTGCCCAAGTACAACCTCGGCGACCGCCAGGTGCCGATCCGCCTGCAGCTGACGCCCGAGGCCCGCGAAGACCTGGCGGTGCTCGAGACCCTGCGCGTGCCGACGGCCAGCGGCGGCTCGGTCCCCCTCAGCGCGGTGGCCGACATCGAGTTCGGCGCCGGCCCCTCGCAGGTGCTGCGTCAGGACCGCTCGCGGATCGCCTCGATCACCGCCGAGCTGGACGGCATCCGTTCCGGCGAAGCCCAACAGGCGGTGTCGCAGCTGCCGTCAGTGAAGAACCTGCCGGCCGGGGTGCGCCCCGTTCCGGCCGGCGACGCCGAATTCATCCAGGAGATGGTCACCGGCTTCGCCATCGCCTTCGCGACCGGCATCCTGCTGATGTACGCGGTGCTGGTGCTGCTGTTCCGCAGCTTCGCCTATCCGATCACCATCATGGCGTCCCTGCCGCTGGCCATCGGCGGCGCCTTCGTGGCCCTGCTGATCGCCAGCTCCAGCTTCTCGATCTCGTCCCTGATCGGGGTGCTGATGCTGATGGGCATCGCGGCCAAGAACTCCATCCTGCTGGTCGACTACGTCATCGAGGCCGAGAAGGCCGGGATGAAGCGCCTGGACGCCATCGTCGACGCCGCCCACAAGCGGGCGCGGCCGATCCTGATGACCACCTTCGCCATGGGCGCCGGCATGCTGCCGGTGGCCCTGGGCTGGGGCGCCGACGTGGAGTTCCGGTCCCCCATGGCCATCGCGGTCGTCGGCGGACTGATTTCCTCGACCTTCCTGTCGCTGCTGTTCATCCCGCCGATCTTCACCATCGTGGACGACATCGCCGGCTTCTTCGGCCGGCGCATGAGCCGGCTGTTCGCCGGCCAGCGTGACCACCCGGTCCGGCCCGAGCCGAGCCCGGCGGATTGAGCCATGGGCCGGGATCGTCTTCGGACGGTCCCGGCCTCGCGCCTTGGCCTGGGGCCAATCGACGTTCAGGGATTCCGGCGCCCAGGGATCGTCATTCCGGGGCTTAGCGCAGCAAAGACCCCGGAACCCAAGGCTGCAGCCATGCCGCTGACCCAGATCGACACCGGGTTCAAACGCCTGGGTTCCAGGTTCGTCCAGCGGACGCCCCGGAATGACGGGTCGGGACTGAAGGTCGATCAGGTTCGATCGACATTCAAACCCGTCATTCCCGGCCCCCGGGTCGCGCCGCTTGCGCGGCCTCGCCCGAGGGGTGAACCCGCCGGGACTCCATGAACACGAAAGGCGGAGGTCGAGACCTCCAAGGGCCCCGATCATGGTCCTGGATGGCCGGGACAAGCCCGGCCATGACGGAAAACAAGGATCGGAGAGGCCAAGGCTATCGACTGAATGTCGATCGAACCTAGCCCTTGCCCTTGCCGACGGGCCGACGCCGTGCGGCGGGCCAGGCGCTCGCGTCCGCGGTCCCTGGCGCAGGATCGCCTTCTCCGGGACAGGGCCGGCGCCGGCGTGTGGAACGCCTTGCGGGCCGCCCCAAGACAAAACCGGCCGGGTCGCCCCCGGCCGGTTCCGTCGTCCGCCTGGCGGCGAAGCGGTCAGTACTTGAAGCGCAGGGTCAGGCCGTAGGTGCGCGGCTGGCCCAGGTAGGCGTCGTAGGTCTGGGTGTCGAGCGCCGGGTTGTAGTACGTGCCGTTCGGCTGGAGCGTCGTCTGGAACGCCGAACCCTGCAGGGGGGCGTTGTAGGCGACCTGGACGTACTCCTCGTCCGTCAGGTTCTGTCCCCAGACCTCCAGCGTCCAGCGCTCGTCGGCGGTGCCGATGCTGACGCGGCCGTTCAGGGTGGTGAACGCGTCCTGCATCTTGAACGGCAGCAGGTCCGAGCCGGTGTTGTACTCGGACATGTACTTGGCCGCCAGGCTGAAGCCCGCGCGCAGGTCGTTGCCGATGTCGCGGTCGAAGCTGACCGCGGCCGAGGCCGACCATTCCGGAGCGAACGACGCCGTCGCGCCCGGCAGCAGCGACAGCTGCGGGAAGTTGCCCGGGTTGGTCAGGTCGGCGGCGGTGAAGTTGCCGTACTCGGTCTTGGTGTAGGTCACGCCGCCCTGCAGGCTCAGTCCCTCGATCGGGGTGAACCACAGGAAGTCGGCGTCGACGCCGCGCGACGTCAGCTCGGGGATCGATTCCACCACGAAGGCGGTGCCGAGGAAGGTGTTGAGCTGGAAGTCGCTGAACGTCTGGTCGAAGTAGGTGGCGTTCAGCAGAACCGTGCGGTTGACCAGGGTCATCTTCACGCCGGCTTCGTAGCTGTCCACGACTTCCGACGGGAACAGCAGCGAGGCGGTCGGCGTGACGCCCGTCTGCACGCGATCGAGGTTGTAGCCGAAGCTCTTGTAGCCGCGGGCGTACGACGCGTAGGCCATCACCGAGTCGTTGAAGCGGTACGACGCCTTGATGGTGCCGGTCAGCTCGCCGTCGTCGAAGCTCTCGGAGATGTTCCGGTTGTTGTAGGCGGCGTTGGCCCACGGGAGGCAGGCGTTGCCCACGATCTGCTGGGCGGCGGCGGCGCCGAGGGCGCCGGCGATCGCCGCGGCGTTCGCCCCGATGGCGGCGCAGGTGTTTCCGTTGCCGTTCACGTTGCGCTGGCGGGCGTCCAGGCTCTTGTCGTCGAGCGTGTAGCGCAGGCCCAGGGTCAGGTCGAACTGGTCGGTGACGTGCCAGGTGTTGTTGGTGAAGATGGCGTAGGAGGTCGATTCCTGCTCATAGACGTCTTCGACGCCCTGGCCGACGATGAAGCCGGGCCCGGTGGCCGGAACCGCACCGTACAGGCAGCCCTGCAGGCCAAGCGCGGTCTGGCCGGGCGCGCTGAAGCAACCGATGCGCCCCGGGTTGACCGGGATCGGGCCGGGAGGCGTCGGCAGGCCGGCGGTGGCGCGGTTCAGCTGGCTCGTGAGCAGCAGCGACAGGAACGGCGTGTAGTCGGCGCCGAAATAGTAGCTGTCCGCCCGGGTGATGTCCTCCTTGGTGGCGAACAGGCCGACCAGCCAGTCGAGGCGGTCGTTGGAGCCGGCCAGCCGGAGCTCCTGGGTCACGTTCTTGACGCCGTAGCCGTAGTCGCCGTCCTGCTGGCGGTACAGGAGGTCGGCGCCGGTGTAGTCGATATCCATGCCGATATCGCCCTGCCAGTCGCGCCACGAGGTGACGGACGTCAGCGTGGCCCCGCCGAACAGGGACGGCAGGTCGATATTGGCTTCGACCGAGACGCCCTTGTCCGTGATCTCCTGGCCGGTGCCGCGGTTGGCGAAGGCCTGACGCGAGAACGGCAGCACGCCGAAGCCGGTGGCCGGAGGACGCTGGCCCGTGCCGTTCGACAGCATGTCGACCAGCGGATAGGTCGGGCCGGTGCGGATCTGCACGCCGGTGCAGCAGTATTCGTCCCGCTTGGTGTAGTCGGCGATCAGGCGGACCGAGGCGTTGTCGTTCGGCAGCCACAGCAGTTGGCCGCGCACCGTCCGGAAGTTCTGGTTCGCGTCGTCCCGCTCGCGGCGCGGGCCGTCGCCGGTGTCGACGTCGTAGAACCCTTCGCGCTTGCGGGCCCCGGCGTACAGGCGATAGGCCAGGGTGTCGGTGATCGGGCCGGTCACCGAGCCGGAGAGGCCCAGGGCGTCGTAGTTGCCGAAGGTCCCCTCGGCGTTATAGCCCGGCGTGAACGACGGGGCTTCGGTGATGATGTTGATGACGCCGGCCGAGGTGTTCTTGCCGAAGAGCGTGCCCTGCGGCCCCTTCAGCACTTCGATGCGCTGCAGTTCGCCCAGATCGCCGAAGCCGACCGAGTTGCGCGAGCGGTAGACGCCGTCGATCACCACGCCGACCGAGCTTTCCAGGCCGGGGTTGTCGCCGACGGTGCCGACGCCGCGGATGCGGGCGGTGGTCGAGGCTTCCGACTGCGTCGAGGTGACGGTCATGCCGGGGGTCAGGATCTGCAGATCCTTGATGTCGCGGACGCCCGCTTCGTTCAGAATCTCGGCCGGCAGGCTGGTGACCACGATCGGCACGTCCTGCAGGTTCTGCTCGCGCTTCTGGGCGGTGACGATGATGTCGTCGATCGTCGTCGGCCCGTCCTGGTCCTGAGCGGACGCCGCGCCGACGACGCCGAAGGCGCAGGCGCCCACGACCGCGGCCGAAACGGTGGTGCGAAGAAGATTGGTAAAGCGCATGCACGGCTCCCCGACGTTGGCCCGGCGCCGTCTTGTCGACGGGCGGCCGCGGCGTTTCCTGATCCCATGGCCCGCGCCCTTATCGTGGAGCGCGGAACTCCAGTGTTTTGGGTAACTCAGGCGGGACTCAGCGACAAGCAGGCGCGCCCGATCACGCCCTATTTCAGCCGTGGGGAAAGGCTGACTGTGACGCAAAAGCGACAGAAACCGATGACGTTACGTCAATATTCGCTCACTCGAGGTGAGTATCCGCATCCGGTTGAGCGAATTTCTTGCGCCGATGGGCGGCCAACCCAAGAATCGCGCCGCCCGCCAGGCCCGAAAGCAGAGACCCGCCCAGGACGCCCAGCTTGACCTCCACCTGCTCCGGCGAGTCGATCGCTCCGGGAAAGGCCAGGACGCCGATGAACAGGCTCATCGTGAACCCGACCCCGCAGAGCAGGCTGACCCCGTAGAGCTCCAGCCAGGTAGCGCCCGAGGGCCGGCGGCCGATCTTCAGGGCGGCCACCAGGACGGCGGCGCCGAAGACGCCGATCTGCTTGCCCAGGAACAGGCCCAGGGCCACGCCCAGGACCAGGGGCGCCGTCGCCTGCTCCAGCGACAGCCCCGCGAAGCTGACCCCCGCCTTGGCGAAGGCGAACAGAGGCAGGATCAGCCAGGCCACATAGGCGTGCAGGTCGTGCATCGCCTCGCGCAGCGGGCTTTGGCCGTCCACGCGGCGCTCCTTGACCGGGACGATGGCCGCGAAGGCGACGGCCGTCAGCGAGGTCGACAGACCCGACAGCACCGTCAGATGCCAGACCAGGCCGAAGCCCAGCACCCAGAAGGGGGCCGGGATCTTGCGGAACCGCGCCAGAACCCCGCCCACGACCAGCAGCCCGGCGGCCCAGGCGAGCGGCGCGGGATCCACGCCGGCGGAGAACAGCAGGGCGATCAGGGCGATGGCCCCCAGGTCGTCGACGATCGCCAGGGTCAGCAGGAAGACCCGCAGCGACGACGGCAGGGTCCGCGCCGCCAGGGCGAAGACGGCCAGGGCGAAGGCGATGTCGGTGGCCAGGGGGATCGGCCAGCCCTGGTGCGGCCCGCCCAGGCTGCTCGAGAGGGCCAGATAGACCAGGGCCGGCGCGATCATGCCGCCGGCCGCCGCCACGACGGGCGTGGCCAGCTTGCGCGGATCGCTCAGTTCGCCGCGCAGGATCTCGTATTTGATCTCCAGGCCGACGACGAGGAAGAAGACCGCCATCAGCCCTTCCTTGATCCATCCGGAGATGGAGAGCCGGTGGGTCAGCGGGCCGATCTGGAGCAGGTGCTCGCTCTTCAGCCACGCGAAATAGGCGTCGGACCAGGGCGAGTTGGCCACGATGAGGGCGGCGACGGCCGCCAGGCCCAGGGCCGCGCCCGAGGCGGCTTCGGTCTTCAGGAAATCGAGCGTCAGCTTGCGCGCCACGGCGGCCTCCGGATCAAGGGACTGTCGTGGCGTCAGGTTATCGACGGACGCCGGACCGGGTTCGCCCCGAACACGGGTCCGGGCGCCGGCCTGGCCGGGAACCCGGCCTGATCTCTGCCTCAAGCATAGCTCCCGAGCCGGCGGGTTCAAGCCGCCGGCGGCGTCTCAACCGGATCGCTCGCCGCTCACCCGCCCGTCCCGATCCAGCCCCGCGTCTCCAGCAGCTGAAGAATGCGGCGCGCGGCCTCCTGAGGCGAGACGGCGAGGGTGTCCAGGACCAGGTCCGGCGACACGGGCGGTTCGTAGGCGGAGTGAACGCCCGTCAGGTCGTCGATGATCCCGGCGTCGGACCGCGCGTACAGCCCCTTTGGATCGCGCGACCGGCAGGCGTCGATCGGCGCGTCGACGAACACCTCGAGGAAGGCACCGGGGGCGAACCGGTCCCGAACCGCCTGGCGCGCGGCGGCGCTGGGCGAGATGAGCGCGCACAGGCTGATCACCCCGCCCTCGGCGAACAGACGGGCGACCTCTCCGGCGCGGCGGACGTTCTCGGCCCGGTCCTCCATCGAGAAGCCCAGATCGCGGTTCAGGCCGTGCCGCAGGTTGTCGCCGTCCAGCAACATGGTGCGGACGCCCCGCGCGTGCAGGTCGCGCTCCAAGGCGGCCGCGATCGTCGACTTTCCGGCGCCGGAGAGGCCGGTCAGCCAGACCGCGCCGCCGGCGTGGCCGTTCAGTTCCGCGCGCTCCTGGCGGCTGATCCCTTCGGCGCTGGGATAGATGTGACGCGGCTGATCCAGGGGGCGCTCCGCCACCCCGGCCCCGACGACGGCGCCGGTTTCGCGGTCGATCAGCACCAGGGCGCCGAGCGCGGGATCGTCGGCGAAGGCGTCGAATGCGACGGGCCCGGACAGGCTGAGCGCCACCTTGGCGATGTCGTTCGGCGACAGGCGCGCCGCCTCTCCGGTCTCGGCCCCCGCCAGGGCGACCTTGGCCGCGACCGTGCGGGTCCCCATCCGGACCCGATAGGCGCGGGTCGGCGAGAAGGGCTCGTCGCCCATCCACAGCAGGCTGGCGGAGAAGCGGTCGACCGAGGACGGCCGGGCGAAGGGATGGGCCAGGACGTCGCCCCTGGCGATGTCCAGCTGCTCGTGCAGGACCAGGGTGACCGCGTCTCCGGCCTCGGCCGAGGTGCGATCGCCCTCCCAGGTGACGATGCGCGACACGGTGGCGGTTCGGCCCGACGGGCAGACCGTGACCTGATCTCCCGCGCGGATGCGGCCGGACGCGACGGTGCCGGCGTAGCCGCGGAAGTCCGCGTCGGGACGGTTGACGAACTGCACGACGAAGCGGAACGGCCGCTCGGCCCGGTCGTCCTCGACCGGAAGGGCCTCCAGCGCCTCCACCAGGGTCGGACCCGCGTGCCAGCCCAGGCCGGGCGAGCGGTGCACGATATTGTCGCCATGTCGGGCGCTGATCGGCACGGCGCCGACCGAGCGGAACGCCAGACCCGCGGCGAAGGCGGCGTAGGCGCGCTCGATCTCGGCGAAGCGCTCGGCGTCATGATCGACCAGGTCGATCTTGTTCACGGCCAGGATGACATGGCGGATGCCGAACAGCGAGACGATGCGGCTGTGCCGCTCGGTCTGGGCGGTGATCCCCCGCCGGGCGTCGACCAGGATGACGGCGGCGTCCGCGCCGGACGCGCCGGTCGCCATGTTGCGCGTGTACTGCTCGTGTCCCGGGGTGTCGGCGACGATGAAGTGGCGGCGTGCGGTCGAAAAGTATCGGTGGGCCACGTCGATGGTGATGCCCTGCTCGCGCTCGGCCTCCAGGCCGTCCAGCAGCAGGGCGAAGTCCAGGTCGTCGCCGGTGGTCCCGAAGCGGCGGCTGTCCCGCTCCAGCGCCGCGAGCTGGTCGTCGGCGACCTGGCCGGTGTCGTGCAGCAGGCGCCCGATGAGGGTCGACTTGCCGTCGTCGACCGAACCGCAGGTGAGGAACCGCAGGTGATCGCGCGGCCGCGTCGGGCGGCCCAGGGGCAGAACCTCGCCGTCCATCAGAAATAGCCCTCGCGCTTCTTGCGCTCCATCGAGGCGGTCTCGTCCGCGTCGATCAGCCGGCCGTGGCGCTCGGACCGGCGGCTGGCGCGGAGTTCGTCGATGACCGCGTCGATGTCGGCCGCCTCGCTCTCGATCGCGGCCGACAGGGGATAGCAGCCCAGAGAGCGGAAACGGACGCGGCGGACCTCGACCGCCTCGCCCGGACGCAGGACGAGCCGGTCGTCGTCCCGGACGATCAGGGCGCCGTCCCGCTCGACCACCGGCCGCGGCGCCGAGAAGTAGAGCGGCACCACCGGGATGTTCTCGGCGCGGGTGTATTCCCAGACGTCGAGCTCGGTCCAGTTGGACAGGGGAAAGACCCGCAGGGATTCCCCGGCGGCCAGGCCCGAGTTCCACAGGTTCCATAGCTCGGGTTTCTGCCGGCGGGGGTCCCAGGCGTGACCGGGCCCACGGACCGAGAACACCCGCTCCTTGGCGCGGCTCTTCTCTTCGTCCCGACGGGCGCCGCCGAAGGCGACGTCGAACCGGTGCAGGTCCAGGGCCTGCTTCAGCGCCTCGGTCTTCATCACCTGGGTGTGGATCGAGGATCCCGACGCCAGGGGGGAGATCCCCCGGGCCAGGCCCTCCCGGTTCACATGGACCAGCAGAGAGACGCGGTACCGCTCGGCGATGGCGTCGCGGTGGGCGATCATCTCGCGGAACTTCCAGGTCGTATCGACGTGCAGCAGCGGGAACGGAGGCGGCGCGGGATGGAAGGCCTTGGCCGCGAGATGCAGCAGCACGCCCGAGTCCTTGCCGATCGAGTACAGCATCACGGGGTTGCCGGCGGTGGCGGCGACCTCGCGGAAGATCTCGATGGCCTCGGCTTCCAGGCGGCGCAGGTGGGGCGACAGCGCCTCCTTGCGGGGCGGAAAGACCGGCGGTGCGGCCTCGGGCGACAGGCGGGCGATGGCGGTCATGCGCGTTCCCCCTCAGCCCACGAACGCCCGCTCGAGGACGAAGTCCGCCGGCGCCGCGTTCGACCCTTCCTTCAAGCCAGCCGCCTCGAGCCGCTCGGCGATGTCCCGGATCATGGCGGTGGAGCCGCAGATCATCGCGCGGTCGACCGCCGGGTCGAACCGCGCGGAAGGCCCAGGTCCTCGAAGAAGGAGCCGTCGTCGATGCGGTGCGTCAGGCGGCCGGGCCGTTCGAACGGTTCGCGGGTGACGGTGGGATAGTAGACCAGGCGCGAGACGGCCAAGTCCCCGACCAGCGGATCCTCCAAGACGTCGCGCCGCAGGAAGTCGCGATAGGCCAGGTCGCGGACCTCGCGCACCGTGTGGGTGACGACGATCTCGTCGAACCGCTCATAGGTCTCCGGATCGCGAAGGACGCTCAGCCACGGCGCGAGGCCGGTGCCGCTCGCGATGAGATACAGCCGCTTGCCGCCCGCCAGGGCGTCCAGCACCAGGGTGCCGGTCGGCTTGCGGCCCAGCAGGACCGATCCCCCGCCCCGCCAGGCCCAGGCGCGAGGTCAGCGGGCCGTCGGGGACCCGGATGGAGAAGAACTCCAGCTCGTCGGCCCAGGCCGGGCTGGCGATCGAGTAGGCTCGCAGGATCGGCTTCCCTCCCGGGGCCTCGGCGGGCAGGCCGATCATCACGAACTCGCCGGACCGGAAGCGGAAGCCCTCGGGCCGCTCCACCGCGAAGCTGAACAGCCGGTCGGTCCACCGGCGGGTCCACAGGATCGACGGCGAGAACCACGGCGACGGGGCGGCGGGTTTTTCCAGGACGGCGGTGTCGGACATGGGCGGCCTCAAACGAAGGCCCAGCCCATAGGAGACGGCCGCGCTGGCGCGCCAACGACTTCTTCTGCCCTCCGCTTGCAGAAAAACTCCTGACCGCCTCAGAGCTGATCCAGGCCGGTCTCGTGCAGCGCCGCCTGGCGTCTGACCCAGTCGATGAAAAGGCGCGCGCTCGGCGACAGGACGCGCCCCTGCGGATGGACCGCGTGGTAGGCGAAAGCCAGGACCGCGCCGCCGTCGTGGAAGGGCGCGATCAGGCGGCCCGCGGCCAGATCGGCCTGGGCCAGGGTGCGCTTGGCCAGGGCGACCCCCCGGCCCGCCGCCGCCGCCTCGATCAGCAAGGACGACTGATTGAACCGCGAACCGCGCCGGGCGTCCGGGTGGCGGACGCCGCGGGCCATCAGCCACATCGGCCAGTCGGGCCGGCTGGCGTCGCCGTCGCCCGACATGTCGTGCAGCAGGACGTGGTGGGCCAGGTCCGCCGGCGACCGGATCGGATTGGCCCCCTGCATCAGCGAGGGCGCGCAGACCGGCAGGACGGTCTCGATCAGCAGGCGCTCCGCGACGTGGCCGGGATAGTCGCCGGCGCCGTAGCGGATCGCCAGGTCCGTCGCCCCCTGGCTGAAATCGACGGGCTGCATGTCCGCCGACACCCAGACCTCGATCTCGGGATGCTTGTCGTGGAAATCGTCCAGCCGGGGCAGCAGCCATTTGGAGGCGAAGGATGGCGTCACGCTGATCGACACCTGCCGCCGGCGCGGCGGCTCGCGCATCATCGCCGAGGCGTCGCGCAGCCGGTCCAGCCCCCTCGGGCGACCAGGGGGGGGCGGCC
>NZ_JBNFOJ010000064.1:0-12345 GCF_057364705.1 Brevundimonas sp. CURTG3B2_SDJG | reverse complement strand
GGGCCGGCCGGGCGGACCGGCCGGGACGGGCGATCCTGCAGACCTGGACGCCCGAGCATCCGGTCCTGCAGGCCTTGGCGGCCGGCGACCGGGACGCCTTCGTCGAGGCCGAGATGGCCGAGCGCGAGGCCGCCTCCTTGCCGCCCTACGGCCGGCTGGCGGCGCTGATCCTGTCCAGCGAGAACGCCCAGGCGGTGGAGAAGACGGCGCGGGATCTGGCCGAGGCGATTCCCAACGCCGAACGGCTGGAGGTCTATGGCCCCGCCGACGCCCCCCTGGCCCTCGTCCGGGGGCGGCGCCGCAAGCGTCTTCTGGTGCGGGCGGACCGGGACGTGGACCTGCAAGGCTTCCTGCGGGTCTGGCTGGGCCGGGTGAAGATTCCGGCCTCCGTGCGCCTGAACGTGGATGTCGATCCGTATAATTTTCTGTAGGGCGCCGGCGACGCAGTCTCCCTCCCCAGGAGGGGAGGGAGACCCCTATCTCGGTCCAGTCAGCCGGATTTCGAAGACGTTCGGCCAGTTCTTGCCGGTGACGAACAGGCGCCGCCCATCCGGATCCCAGGCGATGCCGTTCAGGACGTCGTCGTTACGGTCCATGCCGGCTCGGTCGGGGAGCAGGCCGGTCAGGTCGACGACGCCGACGACCTGTCCCGTCGCCGGGTCGATGCGCACGATGGCGTCGGTGCGCCAGACGTTGGCGAAGACCTCGCCGTCGATCCACTCCAGCTCGTTGATCTGGCGAAGCGGCTGGCCGTTCAGCGTCACCGGGACCCGGCCGGTCTCGGCGAGGGTGGCGGGATCCAAGAAGCGGAGTTCGTCGGTGCCGTCGGACATGATCAGGCGCGCGCGTCGTCGGTCAGCCCCCAGCCCTCGCCGGAATAGGCGAATTCGGCTTGCGGGCGCAGATCGCGGGCGTTCCAGATGAAGCCCTTGCCGTTGCGCCACGTCAGGCTGAGCACCCGGCCGCCGATCTCGGTCAGGCCTTCGCCGAAGTAGGCGGTGTCCAGCACGCGGCTGCGCAGGACCGCGCCGTCCTCGAGCCGGACCTGGCGGACGGTGGACGGATAGCGGCCCGTGCTCTCGATGAAGCCGCCGTCGTGCCAGACCAGCCCCTGGGTGAAGGCCGTCGGATCGTGCGGCCAGGCGCGCACGACCTCGAAACCGTAGACCGGAACCGGAGACGAGACCGGCGCGGGAGAAGCGGTCTGGGCGACCGCCGCGGCGGGAGCCAGCAACAGCGCCAGGGCGAACGCCGCGGCCCGCATGGTCAGACGCCGGGCTCGGCGGTCTCGGCCCTGTTCAGCGCGTCCTGCCGCGCCTGCTCGGCCTGGGCCTTCCTCGCCGACGCCGCGCGTCCCAGCATGTTCAACCCTTCGATCAGGGCCGAGAAGGCCATGGCGGCGTAGATGTAGCCCTTGGGCACGTGCACGCCGAAGCCGTCGGCGATCAGCACCATGCCGATCATCAGCAGGAAGCCCAGGGCCAGCATGACCACGGTCGGGTTCTTCTCGATGAAGTTGGCCAGGGGGTCGGCGGCCAGCAGCATGCACAGCACGGCGATGACCACGGCGACCATCATGATCGGCACGTGATCGGTCATGCCGACCGCGGTCAGGATGGAATCGATCGAGAAGACCAGGTCCAGCAGGATGATCTGGAAGATCGCCGAGCCGACGTTGGAGATGACCAGGTCCTTCTTGTCCTTCTCCAGCAGATCGGTGCTGGGCGTGGTGTCCACCGCGTGGTGAATCTCCTTGGTCGCCTTCCAGACCAGGAACAGGCCGCCGGCGATCAGGATCAGGTCGCGCCAGCTGAACGAGGTCTCCCACCCCGCGCCGGCCAGGCCCAGGTCGAAGACCGGCTTGGTCAGGCCGATGATCCAGCCGATGGTGGCCAGCAGGCCCAGGCGCATGATCAGGGCCAGGCCGATGCCGATGCGGCGGGTTTGTTGGCGGTGCTCGGGCGGCAGCTTGTTCGACAGGATCGAGATGAAGATCAGGTTGTCGATGCCCAGCACGACTTCCATGACCACCAGGGTGATCAGGGCCGCCCAGGCGGCGGGGTCGGACAGGAGCGCGGTGATTTCGGTCATGGATCGGGGATAGGCCAGCAGCCGTGGTCGCGCCAGATTATTTCACCCTAGGAGGGCGCGTCAGGGCGCCGCGCCCGTCGCGCCCTCTGGACCGCGCCCGCGGGCTCGCCTAGCCAAGGCGGACCACACTCCTTCTCAAGGTGACCCGTGCCCTCAGGCCTTGCCGCCCTTCTCGACGACGTCGCCACCATCGCCAAGATGGCCGCGGCCTCGGTCGACGACGTGTCCGCCGCCGCCAGCCGCGCCAGCATGAAGGCGGCGGGGGTGGTGGTCGACGACGCCGCCGTGACGCCCGGCTACGCCATGGGCTTCTCGCCCCAGCGCGAGTTGCCGATCATCGGCAAGATCGCCCTGGGGTCGTTGAAGAACAAGTTCCTGATCCTGCTGCCCGGGGCCCTCCTGATCAGCGCCTTCGCGCCCTGGGCCCTGACGCCGCTGCTGATGGCCGGCGGCGCCTACCTCTGCTTCGAGGCGGCCGAGAAGCTCTGGGAGAAGCTGGCGGGGCACGACGGCGGCGAGACGGCGGCCGACGAACTGGCCCTGGCCTCGGACGAGCAGGAAAAGAAGATGGTCGGGTCGGCCATCCGGACCGACCTGATCCTCTCGGCCGAGATCACGGCCATCGCCCTGGCCGATCTGGCCGAGCGCCCGCTGGCGACCCAGGCGGCGGCCCTGGCCCTGGTCGGCCTGCTGATCACGGCGGGAGTCTACGGGGCCGTGGCGTTGATCGTGAAGATGGACGACATCGGCCTGCATCTGGCCGAGCGCGGCGCGGCGTCGACGCGGGCGCTGGGCCGAGGCCTGGTCCGAGCCATGCCGATGGTGCTGACCGGCCTGGCCTGGATCGGCACCGCGGCCATGCTGTGGGTGGGCGGAGGAATTCTCGTTCACGGCCTGCACGAGTTCCATCTCGACGCCGTGCCGGGCCTGGTCGAGGGCGCGGGGCGCGTGGCCGGACGGGTTCCGTTCATCGGGCCCGTGACGCAGTGGCTGGCCACGGCCGCCGCCTCGGCGGTCGTGGGCCTGCTGGTCGGCGGCGTGATCGTGGCGCTGCTGCACCTGATCCCGCGCAGGCGCGCTCACTGAGGTTCCGCCGACCGTTCGGGCCGCGCCTCAGTATCCCGCGATCAGGTCCGCGACGATCGGGAAATGGTCCGAGATCACCCGGCCGCCGAAGGAGTCGGTCGGCACGGCGAACCGCTCGACCGACAGGCCCGGCCCGACGAAGACGTGGTCGATGGCGACGCCGTCGTTGTCCTTGGCGATGTCGAAGCCGTTGAAGGTGCCGGCCGGGCCGAAGTCCACCGGACTGATCGCGCGGGCGTCGCGCAGGCCCGCGGCGACGATGCGGCGGTAGGCCTCGGTCTGCGGGCCAGTGTTGAAGTCGCCCATCAGGACGACCTGGGCCGCCTCGCCGTCGACCATCGCGGCCTCCAGGCCGGCGGCCTGGGTCGCGCATTCCTCGCGCGCCCGGACCCCGATGTGGTCGAAATGGGTGTTGCGCACGTCCAGCACGCGGCCGTCGCGCCGATCGCGCAGCACCACCCGGGTGATCGTGCGGGGCAGGGCGGCGTCCCAGCCCTTGGACGGGCGATCCGGCGTGGGCGAGCACCACTGGGTCTCGACGCTCAGCCGTTCGTAGCGGTCGCGCCGCCAGAACAGGGTCGTGGTCTCGCCCGCGCCGGCCCCGTCGTCCCGGCCGACGCCGTAGTGGTCATAGGCCGGCAGCTGCGCCGCCAGATAGCCGACCTGGTGCGGCAGCGCTTCCTGCAGGCCCAGCAGGTCGGGGTCGAAGAAAGCGATCTGGCGCGCCATGTGCGGGCTGCGCTCGCGCCACGGCGGATTGTCGGAGGCCCCGTCGAAGCGGATGTTGTAGCTCATCACCCGGGTGACGCCGGGCTCTCCGGCGCCCGCGGCGTGGGCGGCGGCCAGAACGGCGCAGGCGGCGAGAAGGGCGAGCGGTCGGGCGTGGATCATGACGGGCCGCCTCCGGGGCTGGGAACGAGGGATCATTCCGCCGAAGGCGTCCGGCGGTCGAGACCTCAAATCGCGTTACGGTGCGACGGGCCGCCTCGGTTGCGGTTCGGGGGTTCCGATGCTATCAGGCGCCCGGCTGAGCCGGAGGGCGCGTCGTAAGGCGCGTCCCCGGCGTGCTTTCTTCAAGCATTTCAGTCTTTTGACGGGCGCGAGCATTCGCCGCCGGTCGCTCAACCGAACGCTAACCGCGCGGACCTTGTAAGTGGCTGACGAATTCAGAACGACGGAAGTCGGCGAGCGCTATGCACAGGCGCTGTTCGACCTGGCAGACGAGACCGGCGCCCTGGACGCCGTGCGCGCCGATTTGAAGTCGCTGCGCGCCGCCTGGACCGAAAGCGCGGACCTGCGTCGCCTGGCGACGTCGCCGGTGATCAAGGCTGAAGATCAACAAAAGGGCCTCGTGGCCATCGCCGACAAGGCGAAGTTCAACGGCGTGACCAGGAATTTCCTCGGCCTGCTGGGCCAGAACGGTCGCGCGGGCGACCTGACGGCCGTGATCGCGGGCTTCGAAGCCCTGTACGCCAGGAAGACCGGCGTCGTCGCCGCCGAGGTGGTGACCGCCCAGGCGCTGACCGCCGCCCAGCTGAAGACGATCCAGACCACGCTCCGCGACTCGCTGGGCAAGGATCCCGAACTGACCGCCCGCGTCGATCCGACGATCCTGGGCGGCCTGAAGGTCAAGGTGGGCTCGAAGCTGTTCGACGCCTCGCTGAAGACCAAGCTCGACCAGATGAAGTTCGCCCTCAAGCGCGCGTAAGCGCGAGCCGACAACACGAATGCAGCGCGCCTGACGGCCCGCCCAGAAGACGAAGACAGAGAGATCCAAATGGACATCCGCGCCGCCGAAATCTCGGCCATCCTCAAGTCGCAGATCGCCAACTTCGGCGTGGAGGCGGACGTCTCGGACGTCGGCCAGGTGTTGTCGGTCGGCGACGGCATCGCCCGCATCCACGGTCTGGACAACGTCCAGGCCGGCGAGATGATCGAATTCCCCAAGGCCGGCGTGAAGGGCATGGCCCTGAACCTGGAGCGCGACAACGTCGGCGCCGTGATCTTCGGCGCGGACGCCGCCATCTCGGAAGGCGATGAAGTTCGCCGTCTGGGCGAGATCGTGGACGTGCCGGTCGGCAAGGGTCTGCTGGGCCGGGTGGTCAACCCGCTGGGCGAGCCGATCGACGGCAAGGGCCCGATCCAGTTCACCGAGCGCCGCCGCGTCGACGTGAAGGCGCCGGGCATCATCCCCCGCAAGTCGGTGCACGAGCCGATGCAGACCGGCCTGAAGGCGATCGACACCCTGATCCCCGTCGGCCGCGGCCAGCGCGAGCTGATCATCGGCGACCGTCAGGTCGGCAAGACCGCCGTCGCCATCGACACCATCCTGAACCAGAAGTCGGTCAACGCCACGGACGACGAGTCCGCCAAGCTGTACTGCATCTACGTCGCCATCGGTCAGAAGCGCTCGACCGTCGCCCAGATCGTGAAGACCCTCGAGGAGTCGGGCGCGCTGGACTACACCATCGTGGTCGCCGCCACCGCCTCGGAGCCGGCCCCGCTGCAGTTCCTGGCCCCGTTCGCCGGCACCGCCATGGGCGAGTTCTTCCGCGACAACGGCATGCACGGCCTGATCGTCTATGACGACCTGTCCAAGCAGGCCGTGGCCTACCGCCAGATGTCGCTGCTGCTGCGCCGCCCGCCGGGCCGCGAAGCCTATCCGGGCGACGTCTTCTACCTGCACAGCCGCCTGCTGGAGCGTTCGGCCAAGCTGAACTCGGACTACGGTTCGGGCTCGCTGACCGCCCTGCCGCTGATCGAGACCCAGGCCAACGACGTGTCGGCCTACATCCCGACCAACGTGATCTCGATCACCGACGGCCAGATCTTCCTGGAATCCGACCTGTTCTACCAGGGCATCCGCCCGGCCGTGAACGTCGGCATCTCGGTGTCGCGCGTGGGCTCCTCGGCCCAGACCAAGGCGATGAAGAAGGTGGCCGGCACCATCAAGGGCGAGCTGGCCCAGTACCGTGAAATGGCCGCCTTCGCGAAGTTCGGCTCGGACCTGGACGCCTCCACCCAGAAGCTGCTGGCCCGCGGCGCCCGTCTGACCGAGCTGCTGAAGCAGCCCCAGTACAGCCCGCTGACCATGGAAGAGCAGGTCGTGTCGGTCTACGCCGGCACCCGCGGCTACCTGGACGGCGTGGCGGTGTCGGACATCGGCCGCTTCGAATCGGAGCTCCTGGCCCGCATCAAGTCGTCGAACCCGGGCCTGCTGGAAGGCATCCGCACCAAGAAGGACCTGACCCCGGAGCTCGAGACCGAGCTGAAGGGCGTCCTGGAAACCTTCACCAAGACCTTCGCCTGATCTGACCGTTTAGGGACTAGGAAGAGCAGCCCGGATGGCCAGCCTCAAGGAAATGCGCAATCGGATCGGAAGCGTGAAGTCCACGCAGAAGATCACGAAGGCCCTGAACATGGTCGCCGCGGCCAAGCTGAAGCGCGCCCAGGATCAGGCCGAAAGCGCCCGCCCGTACGCCCGGAAGATGGCCGCGGTCATCGCTAACCTGGCCGCCGGCGTGTCCGGCGACGGCGCGCCCAAGCTGCTGGCCGGCACGGGCCGCGACCAGAAGCACCTGGTCGTCGTCGCCACCGGCGACAAGGGCCTGGCGGGCGGCTTCAACACCAACGTCATCCGCGCGGCCAAGGAGCGGATCAACGAACTGGTCGCCCAGGGCAAGGATGTCCGGATCGTCGCCGTGGGCCGCAAGGTCCGCGACGGCCTGGCCCGTCTGTACGGCGACAAGCTGGTGAAGACGTTCGAGATGAGCGACCACAAGGTCGTGGGCCTGCCCGCGGCCGAGCCGATCGCCCAGCTGATCGCCGACGAGTTCGAAGCCGGCCACGCCGACGTCGTGACCCTGTTCTTCAGCCGCTTCCAGTCGGTCATCTCGCAGGTGCCGACGCCCAAGCAGCTGATCCCGGCCCAGGTCGACGCCGGCGCCGAGCCGATCAACCTGAACGGCGCGGTCTACGACTACGAGCCCTCGGAAGAGGAAATCCTCGAGACCCTGCTGCCGCGCAACATCACCACCCAGATCCTGGCCGCCCTGTACGAAAACCAGGCCAGCTTCTTCGGGGCTCAGATGGGCGCCATGGACAACGCCACCCGCAACGCGGGCGACCTGATCAACAGCCTGACCCTGCAGTACAACCGCAAGCGCCAGGCCCAGATCACCACCGAACTGATCGAGATCATCGCCGGCGCGGAAGCGCTCTGATCCGACCCGAACACACAAGACACGACTTTCCGAACGGAACGAACCGATGACCGACACCGCCGCCCCGAAGAAACCCGCCGCCCGGAAGCCCGCCGCTCCGAAGGCCCCGGCCGCCAAGAAGACCGCCGTCGCGCCGAAGGCCTCGGCCGGCGTTGCGACCGGCCGCATCGCCCAGGTGATCGGCGCCGTCGTCGACGTCGAGTTCGACGGCCACCTGCCGGCCATCCTGTCGGCCCTGGAGACCCAGAACGTCGACCAGAAGACGGGCGAGCCCTTCACCCTGGTGCTGGAGGTCGCCCAGCACCTCGGCGAGAACATGGTCCGCACCATCGCCATGGACACCTCGGAAGGCCTGACGCGCGGCCAGCCGGTGATCGATACGGGGAACTCGATCCTGGCCCCGGTCGGCCCGGGCACGCTCGGCCGCATCATGACGTCGTCGGCGCGCGATCGACGAGCAGGGCCCGATCAAGACCACGATGTACCGCCCGATCCACCGCGAGGCGCCTTCGTTCGAAGAGCAGTCGACCTCGTCGGAAATCCTGGTCACGGGCATCAAGGTCATCGACCTGATGTGCCCCTACACCAAGGGCGGCAAGATCGGCCTGTTCGGCGGCGCGGCGTGGGCAAGACCGTGACCATGCAGGAACTGATCAACAACATCGCCAAGGCGTACGGCGGTTATTCGGTCCTTGCCGGCGTGGGCGAACGCACCCGCGAAGGCAACGACCTGTATCACGAGATGATCGAGTCCAACGTGAACGTGGACCCGACCAAGAACGGCGGCTCGACCGAAGGCTCCAAATGCGCCCTGGTCTACGGCCAGATGAACGAGCCGCCCGGCGCCCGCGCCCGCGTCGCCCTGACCGGCCTGGCCCAGGCCGAGTACTTCCGCGACGAGGAAGGCAAGGACGTGCTGCTGTTCGTCGACAACATCTTCCGCTTCACCCAGGCCGGCTCGGAAGTGTCCGCGCTGCTGGGCCGCATCCCGTCGGCCGTGGGCTATCAGCCCACCCTGGCCACCGAGATGGGCAACCTGCAGGAGCGCATCACCTCGACCAAGAAGGGCTCGATCACCTCGGTCCAGGCCATCTACGTCCCCGCCGACGACCTGACCGACCCGGCGCCCGCCGCCTCGTTCGCCCACCTGGACGCCACCACCGTTCTGTCGCGCGACATCGCCGCCCAGGCCATCTTCCCGGCCGTGGACCCGCTGGACTCGACCTCGCGGATCATGGACCCGCTGGTCATCGGCGAGGAGCACTACCGCGTCGCCCGTTCGGTCCAGGAAGTGCTGCAGCAGTACAAGGCCCTGAAGGACATCATCGCCATCCTGGGCATGGACGAGCTGTCGGAAGACGACAAGCTGATCGTGTCGCGCGCCCGCAAGATCCAGCGCTTCCTGTCGCAGCCGTTCTTCGTGGCCGAGCAGTTCACCAACTCGCCGGGCAAGTTCGTCTCGCTGGAAGACACGATCCGCTCGTTCAAGGGCATCGTGGCCGGTGAATACGACCACCTGCCGGAAGCGGCCTTCTACATGGTCGGCGCCATCGAGGAAGCCGTCGAGAAGGCCCAGAAGCTGGCCGAGGCCGCCTGAGCCATGGCCGGCAAGCTCAGCTTCTCGCTGGTGTCGCCGGAACGCGAGGTCTTCTCGGGCCTCGTGGACCAGGTCGACGCTCCGGGCGCCGAGGGCGACTTCGGCGTCCTTGCGGATCACGCGCCGTTCATGACCGCCCTGCGCGAAGGCGTGGTGACGGTCATCGACGGCGGCTCGCGCCGTCAGTTCGACGTCCACGGCGGCTTCGCCGACGTCACCCCGGCCGGCCTGACCATCCTGGCCGAACAGGCCGTGGAAATCGTCGCGGCCTGATCCGGCGATGGCGGGGCCGGACGCCGTTCTGGCCCTGGCCTGGATCGGCGCGATAGCCGGCCCGATCGTCCGCATCCTTGTGCTCCGGCGGCTGCTTCGCGGCCGCCGGATTTTTCTTGGCCGGAGTCTGCGGAGATCGTGGTCCTGACGGTGCATGCGCCGGAGCGAAGGTCCTAGAGATTGTCGTGACGGAAGGCCATGATGACCGGGTCGGGAGGGAGCGAAACATGAAATCCACCATCGCCATCGCCGCCTGCGGCCTGGTTCTGGCCTCGGGCGCGAGCGCCCAGGAGAGGCGGGGAGACGGGTCGCCGCCCTGGGCCTCGCTGACCTCGCCGACCGCGGCGCTCAAGGTGGTGCTCGACGAGGTCTGCTTGCCGGCGATCATCGAAGGACGGCCGATCGGGGACCTGGCCGAGGCGCGGTATATGCTCTCCGTTCCGCCGCGTTCGACAGGCTCGTCCCAGGCGATCGCGGCCTGGCGGCTGGGTTCGTGGCATACGATCTATGTCATTGCGCTGCCCAACGGAGGGTGCTCCGCCTCGCTGGGGGAGGGGAACGCCGAGGACCTCTACGCCGCCGCCGTCGAGATGATCCGCGCGCGAGGCGTCTTCGCGCCGGGCCGGGTCATGTCCGCCCGCGACGGCCAGGCCGAGAACACCGCCTGGTGCTCGCCCGAGGCGGAACGCACCCTGGTGGTCGGCCTGCTGAAGCGGACCTCCGGGCGAGGGCCGGTCCTGGTGATGAACGTCTTCCGCGCCCAGGCCGCTCGTCCGTCGTTCTGTCCGCCCCTGGAGCCTTGACCGCCCGCCTCGGCGCCCTAGATAGACGACGCAAGACGAGGCCACGTCCTCGCCCCGCGCGCCGATGCCGGCCCGGGTCAAGCCCGGGACGGCCCGGCCCTTTGCAAGGAGGGCCGAACCATGGCCTGGGCCTATCTTCTCGTCGCCGGTCTGCTCGAAATCGTGTGGGCCTATTTCATGAAGCAGTCGGACGGCTTTTCGAAGCTGTGGCCTAGCCTGGCCACGCTCGGTTTCATGGTCGTCAGCTTCGCCCTGCTGTCCCTGGCGATGAAGCACCTGCCGATGGGCACGGCCTACGTCGTCTGGACGGGCATCGGCGCGGTGGGCGCCTTCATCGTCGGGGTGGTCTTCCTGGGCGAGCACCTCAGCCCGCTACGGGTCCTGGCCGCCCTGCTGGTTCTGGCGGGCCTGGTCATCTTCCGCCTGGCGCCTGGCGGAGCGTCACACTGAGGCTGTCCCTGGCCGGAGCGGCGCGGTAGGGTCGCCAAAAGGAGGCCCTGCATGCTCGAGCTCCGGCCCAACTGCGAATGCTGCGATCGCGACCTGCCGTTCGACAGCCCTGACGCCCGCATCTGCACCTTCGAGTGCACCTTCTGCGTCGACTGCGCGGATGGGACGCTCGCAGGCGTCTGCCCGAACTGCGGCGGCGGGTTCGTCCCCCGCCCGATCCGTCCGGCGCGCCTGATGACCCGGTATCCGGCCTCGACGACGCGGGTGCTGAAACCGCAAGGCTGCCGGGCGGCCTAGGCTCGCCGCGTCAGGAAGGTCAGAGCGATCGCCCGTTCCCGGTCTCCCGGAAGGCGGTCGTCTCGGGTCGGAACTGACCGCATTTCACGCACACGTCTCCGCCCCGCCGTTCCGACCAGGAGAAGGTGTGGCTGCACAGCCGCCTTCGAATCGTCTTGAGCATCGGGTGTCCCCGTACCGGTCGCCACGCCCCAGCAACGGTTTGCGCACCGTCTGAAACCCGATCGGCGGAAAAGGTTGCAGACTGCGGTTCGCCGGATCTTCCTCCGCCGGACGACTTCGTCCGTCTTCGGAGCGGTCAGATGACCAGCGCGGCGAACGCCGCGGTCACCTGTTCGTAGGCGGCGCGCTTGAACGGCACGATAAGGCTCGGCGCCTCGTCCAGGCCTCCCCAACGCCAGGCGTCGAACTCGATCTCGGCGTGCCGCTCAAGGTCGATCTCGGATTCGTCGCCGGTGAAGCGGAAGGCGAACCACTTCTGTTTCTGGCCTTTCCAGCCCCGGGCCTGTTTGGATCCGCCGTAGCCGGCGGGGAAGTCATAGGCGATCCATTGCTGGATCTCCGCCAGCAGTTCCACGGAGACCACGCCCGTCTCTTCGGCCAGCTCGCGGCGCGCGGCGGCTTCGTAGTCTTCGCCGTCGTCGACGCCGCCCTGAGGAAACTGCCAGTTGTGGGGCCCCGGCGTGCCCGCCCTGCGGCCGTACCAGACGCGTCCGTCCGGGTGGAACAGGACCACGCCGACGTTCGGGCGGTGGAGCGAGAGATCGGGTTCGGCCATGCCGTTCCCCTTACGACCGAGGCCCGAGGCGGTCTAGCGTCCGGGCCGCTGCGTCATCGCGCTCGCCGGGGCCAACTGCAGGCCGCGCGCCTCCAGGCCGGCGGTCCAGCGGGCGACGGCCTCGACCGTGACCGGATAGCTGAAGCCCGATCCCATGGCCGAGCCGCGGGCCTTGGCGAGCGCCTCCAGGGCGTTCAGCTGGCCGACGATGGCGGCGGGCGACTGCTCTTCGTCGATGATCCGGTTGGCGCTGGCGCGGGCCCAGGCTCCCGGTCGGCGGCTCATGGAGCCGTCGTCGACGAAGGCGACGCCGCGCTGGCGCAGGACGGTCATGAAGGCGGTCATGCCGGCGTCCGAGGCGGCGAACCGGTCGCCGAGGTAGTTGGTCACGGCGAAATAGCCGGTCGCGCGCCCCAGCAGCCAGTTCATCTTGGCCTGGACGTCTGCCGGCTCGGCCGAGGCCAGGAGGGTGTAGGGGCCCGGGTCCGTCTGGGGGTAGCCGGTCGGCTCCATCGGAATCTCGATCATCACCTCATGGCCCTGGGCGCGAGCCAGGTCGATCCAACCCTGCAGCCCTTCGGCGTACGGGACGAAGCTGAGGGTGACCTCGGCCGGCAGCCGCTCGATGGCGGCGCGGGTGGTGACGGCGTTCAGGCCCAGGCCGCCGACCACCAGGGCGATCCTGGGTCGGCCGTTGGCCACGAACGGGCGGGCGTAGGCCTGGGCCCGGGACGCGGCCGTCCGGCG
>NZ_JBNFOJ010000063.1:0-12374 GCF_057364705.1 Brevundimonas sp. CURTG3B2_SDJG | reverse complement strand
CAGCCAGCGGGCCGAGGCCTCGGCGTCCGCAGCCAGTCGACGCCGCCGTTTCCGTCCGTCACCGCCGCCAGCTCGCGCCAGTCGCGCCCGTCAGAGGAGCCCATCAGCCGGTATCGCGACGCCGCCATCCGGTCCGCCCAGCGCAGGGTCACGCCGCCGAACTCGCGCTCATAGCCCAGGTCCAGGGCCAGGCTCTGCGCGCCCGCGGAGGCCGTGCGCCAGAAGGTCAGCGGGTCGTCGTCCACCGCGCGGGCGGCCGTGTTCAGCCCATCTTCCGAACTGGCGGAGGCGAGCGGACGCGGCGGGACCGACGGCTCGGGCGGCAGCTCGCGAAGCTCCAGCTGGTCGACCTCGATCCAGCCCTTGCCGCCCTGCCCCGCCGTGATCACGAACTCGATGCGCGCCGCGCCGCGGAAGGTGCGGTCAGCCTCGGGCCCCCAGGCCCAGACGATCTGGCGCTTCTTGACGACGTAGCGGGTCCATTCGCCGCTGGCCTGGAAGCGCTGGATCTGCCGCCAGTGGACGTTGTCGCCCGAGGCGTCGACGAATTTGATCTCGAGCGTGTTGGGCAGCATCTCGCCACGCAGCCAGAAGCTGATCTCGTAGTTGTCGGGAACCCGCAGGTCGATCGCCCGCGCCGCGAAGGCGTAGCCGGACCGGCCGTTGAAATCGTAGTCCAGCCGCATCGCCCGGCCGTCATGGCCGGCGACGGCGGTGACCTCGGACGACACATCGGTCGAAGCGTCGGCCGACCAGGGCGCCAGGGTCTCGAAGCCGTCCAGGACGCGCGTGGACTGGGCCTGGGCGGGAAGCGCGAGGGCCAGGGCGGCGATCAGAAACAGCGAACGGACGAACATACGCGACTCCATACGTTCCTCCCCTTCAGGGGAGGGGGACCATGCGCAGCCCTTGGGCGAAGCATGGTGGAGGGGCGCCAGCCCCGGATACCGGTGAAGCGGATAGACCCTCCACCGCCTTCGGCGGTCCCCCTCCCCCGTTGGGGGAGGAACGCAGGACCGGCCCGCCCTATCCCTTCACGCTCCCGGCCAGCATGCCGCGGATGTAGTAGCGTTGCAGGGCCAGGAAGAGCGCGAGCACCGGGGCGACCGTGATCGTGGCGCCGGCCATCATCATCTCGATGTCCTGCACGTGCTCGCGCGACAGCGCCGCCAGCGCCACCGGCAGGGTGTAGTTGGACTGGTCGGTCAGGATGATCAGGGGCCACAGGAAGTCGTTCCAGCTGCCCAGGAAGACGAACAGCGCCAGGGTGACGATGATCGGCTGCAACGTCGGCAACACCACCTTGCGGAAGATCTGACCCTCCGAGGCGCCGTCGATGCGCGCCGCCTCCAGCATCTCGTCGGGGATCGACAGCGAATACTGCCGCACCAGGAACAGGCCGAAGATCGAGGCCAGCCACGGCACCAGGGCCCCGGCGTAGGTGTTGACCAGCCCCATGCCCTTCAGCATCAGGAACAGCGGCAAGGTGCCGATCTGGGCCGGCACCACCAGGGCGGCGACCAGCAGCTGGAAGATCCGCTCGCGCCCCTTGAAGCGCAGCTTGGCGAAGGCGTAGCCGGCCGGCACGGTGAACAGCAGCGCCAGCCCCGTCGCCAGGGTCGCCAGGGCGACGCTGTTCCAGAGGTAGCGCCCCATCCCCTGGGTCACGAACAGGTCGCGATAGTGCTGCAGCGTCCATTTGGTCGGCAGCAGCGGCGGCGGGAAGCTGGCGGCCTCGCCGGTCGACATGAAGCTGACCGAGACCATCCAGGCCAGCGGGAACAGGACCAGCAGGGCAATGACCGCCGTCGCCAGGTTCAGCAGGATCGTCCGGAGCCTCATTCGTAGGCCCCCACCCGCCGGGCGGCCGCCAGTTGCACCAGCGTCACCGCCAGGATGCAGACGAACAGCACGAAGGCCACGGCGCTGGCGGAGCCCAGGTTCCACCATTGAAGCCCTCTTCGTACATGAAGTAGAGCACCGTCACCGTGGACTGGGCCGGCCCGCCCTGGGTCATCACATAGGGCTCGGCGAACAGCTGGAAGAAGCCGGCCACCGAGATGATCGAGACCAGGAGCAGCGTCGGCGCGATCGCCGGCAGGGTCACGTTCAGGAAGGACTTCCAGGGCCCGGCCCCGTCAATGCGCGCGGCCTCGTACAGGTCGTCCGGCACGGTCTGGAGAACCGCCAGGAAGATCAGCATGTTGTAGCCGAAGATCTTCCACACCACGAACATCAGGATGGCGGGGATCGAGGTCTTGGGGTCACCCAGCCAGTCGACCGGCGGCAGGCCGATCGAACCGATCCCCCAGTTGATGACGCCATACCGGGTGTGCAGCAGATAGTTCCACAGCACCGCCGTGGCGACCAGGGTGGTGACATAGGGGGCGAAGAACATCACCCGCCAGATCGGCCGCCACTTGATGACGCGCGCGTTCAGGATCACGGCCGCTCCGAGAGAGGCGCCGATCGCCAGCGGCACGCCCAGCAGGGCGAACAGGCCGGTGTTGCGCATCGCCCCCCAGAACAGCGGGTTGGTCAGCAGCCGCTCGTAGTTCTGCAGGCCCACGAACCGGACGTTGCGGATGTCGGCCAGGGCGTAGATGTCGAAATCGGTCAGGCTCAGCAGCAGGGCCGCGAACACCGGCACGACGAAGAAGACCGCGATGGCGATCAGCGCCGGGGCGACGAAGCCCCAGGCGGCGCGCTCGCGCTTGCCAACCGTGGAGGCGCTCATGCCATCCACCCGCTCATCCCGGCGAATGCCGGGACCCAGCTGCCTTGGCGCGGACTCACGAGCTCGATCTGGGCCTTCAGCGGCCATCGTCGAGTCATGTGATCTGGGTCCCGGCATTCGCCGGGATGAGCGGCAGAACAGAACATCACCGCGCCCTCCCCTGCTCGATCATCCAGCGGCGCTTCTCCAGCAGCCGGTCGGCGCGCGGTCGATCTCGGCCGCCGCCGTCTCGGGCGTGAACTGGCCGCGCACCAGGCGCTCCGCCACGATCTGCATCTCAGTGACGATCCGCTCCCACTCGGGCACCTTGGGCACGGCCTTTGCTCGCGAAAGCTGACCCTTGAAGGCGGCGATGTAGGGGTCGTTGGCCACCGACGGCGTCGCCCAGGCGCTCTGGCGCGCCGGCAGGTCGCCGGTGATGACGTTGAACCGGGCCTGGACCCCGGGGTCGGACAGATAGCGCACCAGCTTCCAGGCCGCCTCCTGGTGCGGGGAGCTGCGGTAGACCACCAGCGACGACCCGCCGGGCGCCGAGGCGCCGGGACCGTTCGGTCCGGGCACGCCCGAGGTCATCCAGCGGGTTCCGGGCTTCAGCCGGCTCTTGAAGTCGCCCACCGTCCAAGGGCCCGAGAAGTAGAAGCTGAACCAGCCCCGTTCGAACTCCGTCCAGACATTCGAGATCTGCGCGGCCGAGGCCACGGGGGCCAGGCCCTCGTCGAACAGGCTCTTGTAGAAGGCCAGGGCCGCGATGAACGACGGGCTGGAGAAGTTGCCGCGTGTGTCCTGATCTTTCAGCAGCGGCTCGTCGCCCTGGAGACCGAAGGTCAGCAGTTGCTCGAACTCGTTGACCGGCAGCAGCACCGCGTACTTGTCGGGCCCGACGATCCGCTTGACCGCATGCATCGCCGCCTTCCAGCCGGCCCAGGTCTGGGGCACGGCGTCGTAGCCGGCCTGCTCCAGCAGGTCCGAGCGGTAGTAGATCAGCCGGGTGTCGACGTACCAGGGCGTCGCCACCGCCCGCCCGCCGATCCGGTTGGTTTCGAGCACGGCGGGGAACTGGTCGGTCAGCAGGTCGGCGGCGAAATCGGGCGTCGGGCTGATCGCGCCGATGGCCGCCATCTCGGACACCCAGGTGTTGCCGACCTGGCTGAGGTCGGGCAGCGACGACCCGGCGTAGGCGGTCAGCAGCTTGGAATGCGCCGCCGTCCACGGCAGGGCCTGCACATCGACCTTGATCCCGGGATTCAGCCGCTCGAACTCCGGCAGGATCTGCGGGACGTTGGTCGCCTCATTGCCCATGGCCCAGAAGCGCAGGCGGGTGACCCCCGCCTCGCGCCGTCCGCATCCCGCCAGCCCGGACGCCGCCGCCCCCGCCATCAGGCCGAGCGCCGCGCGCCGGTCGGGCCGGATCAGGCTCATACGCGATCCAGCCAGCCGCCGGTGAAGCCGGCCCGCTTCAGGCCCCGGATCACATTGGGCTCGGCCCGCATGCGCTTCCACACGATGTCCGAACGGTGGTTCTCGATCTGGATGACGATCGGCCCCTGGTCGAGGCCCAGATAGTCGCCGTCGACCCAGCCCACGCCGGGGACGATCCGGCCGTGCTGAAGCCGGCCCTGCCGCTCGGTCAGCGTCGGGTTGAAGGAATCCAGGAAGCCGAACTCGGTGTAGATGCCGGCGCCGTATCGGGCCTTCATCGCCTTCAGGCAGGCCGTGACCTCGGCGGGGGCGAAGGGGAAGCAGCCCAGGGACGCCGTCGGCGCGATCGTGCCGTCGTCACGCTCACCAGGGCCGCGCGCCGAATAGCTGAAGAACTCGCGTTCGCGCCCATTGATGACCTGTTTGAAGTCGCCGGGCCCGTCGCAGGCGATCAGGCCCCACACATCCGCCGAATAGCCGGCCCAACCCATCGGGTTGTCGACGGCGTATTTCCGGTGCACCTCGACCGCGCGGACGCTGTTCTGGAAATAGTCGAAGCCGGGCATCTCGGCCTGTTTGGACCGCATGAAGGCGTCGTGCACGCCGCGGAAGTCCACGTACATGTGGCTGTACTGATGCCCCAACATCGGGCCGAAGTGCAGGTAGGTGGGACCCCAGCGGTCGGTCCAACTGCGATCGTAGACGCTGCACCATTCGTCCCAGACGGCGGCGGGGACCGGGTGGGTCGGGCTGCCGATGGCCAGCAGCAGCACCAGCATGCCTTCGTTGTAGACGTTCCAGTCCGCCTCGATGAAGCCGCTCTCGGGGTGCCAGCCCATCGTGATGCGGTTGGGCCGGACCACGGCCCAGTCCCACTCAACCCGCTCGTAGACGGCCTGGGCCAGACGGCGAATCTCGGCCTCGTCAGCGTGGTCGCCGTCGAACCATTGAGCTGCGAACAGCATGCCGCCGAGCAGCAGGGTGGTGTCGACCGTCGAGAGCTCGACCTGACCGAAGCGGTGTCCGGTCTCCATGTCCAGGAAGTGGTAGAAGAAGCCCTTGTAGCCGGCCATGCCGGTCGCATCCGGGCCCTGGGGCGCGTCATGGAAGAAACGGATGGTGGTCAGGGTGCGCTCGCGCGCCTCCTCGCGGGTCATCCAGCCGCGCTCCACGCCGATGGGCCAGCAGGTCAGGGCGAAGCCGACCGCGGCCACCGAGCTGAACGACGGCGTCGGCCAGCGGTCCGGCGTCAGGCCGTTCGCGCGATTGGTCACATGGACGAACCAGTCGAAGGTCCGCCGCTGCAGTTCCTCGACGTCCGGATCCAGGGCCGCGCCCATCGACGGACCCGCCAGCGGAACGCCCGCGCATCCGGCCGCCGCCAGCGCCGCGCCGACGAAGGTGGAGCCCATCAGAAAACGCCTGCGATCCATGTGGTCCATCCTCATACTCTTACTCACTCAGGTCAAAAAAATCGGCCGCCTCCGTTGGGGATCGGAGCGGCCGCAGGCTCAGGAGACGATCACCAGCGGTAGCGCAGACCGACCTGGAAACTGCGAGTCGGCAGGGATTGCGAGGTCGGCGTGCCAAACGTTGGGTTCAGCGGGAACCCCGCGGTGTTGTTCTGGTAGGTCTGATTGAAGCCGTTGTAGTTGGCGTAGTTGAACACGTTGATCGCGTCGAAGGTGAACTCGACGACATCCCCGCCCCAGACCTCGAACTCGCGCGTCAGGCGCAGGTCGACCTGACGATAGGCCCAGGCGTTGGGGATGATGAAGTCGTACTTCTGCGGGTAGAATTCGAACCACATCGGCTTGCCGACCGCACTGGGCCGCGACCCGGTGAACGGCTTGCCCGACGCGAGAGTGATCAGGGTGGACAGCCGGAATTCCCATGGCAGGTCCACCGTGCCCGACATCACCAGGCGGTGACGGTCGGTGCCCGGCGAGTTGAACGTCGGCGTCTGCGCGATGGAGGCGTAGTCGAAGTCGAAGTTCGACAGGCCCTGGTCTCGGCTGCCGTTCTGGGTCGCCTCGGCGTAGGTGTAGGCGATGTTGAAACCGTAGCCGGCGTCCGAGTTGTAGGGCTTGTCGATCGTCAGATAGATCGCCTGGTATTCCCGCTCGCGATTGTGGTCGGAATAGAAGGCGTTGCGGAACGGGAAGGCCACGCCGGTCAACGGATCGATCACGCCGGGCAAGGGCACGACCACCGAGTTGGCGGCGTTGACGTTCAGGCGATACCAGCCGAACTCGTTCTCGGTCTTGGCGTACGAGAAGGTCAGCGCCGTCTGGATCTCGCCGAACTTCTGGCGAAGGCCGAGGTTGAACTGATCCGTGTGCGGCATCTCGGCGTCGTTCCGCACCAGGAAGACTTCGCCCGTGCCGACGGTCCCGGCCAGCAGGGTGTCCAGGCCCTCGCGCGTGGCGTAGATCGGGTTCCAGGCGACGGTGTCGTTCAGACCGCCGTAGGTCCCCCCCGCCGGCGAGAAGTTGATCGTCTTGGTCCGATTGAACGGGCCGTTGCGCTCCGAGAAGGCGAAGTTGAAGCCGATCCGGTCGTAGTAGCGGCCGGCGCCGCCGAACAGCACCGTCTGCTCGTCGCCGAAGATGTCGTACGAGAAGCCGATCCGCGGCTGGATCGCGCCGGTGAAGGCGTCGCGGCCGTTCGTCGTCATGTAGTTCGACAGGTCGACCGTCGAGGCATAGGCCGGGTGCGCGGCCAGCGCCGTGATGAAGCGGCGCACGATGTCCGGCGTGCGGTAGTCGTTATTGACGGCGTTGTCCTCGTAGTCCCAGCGGATGCCGAGGTTCACCTCCAGCTTGTCGGTGACCTGCCAGTCGTCCTGCAGGTAGATGCCGAAGACATTGTTCTCGGCCACGGTCGGATCGACCGGCAGCGCCAGCTCCACACGGGTCGGAATGGTGCGGCTGCCCAGGATCTCGGGCCGTGCGTCGACGTCGTAGGTGAAGACCGGGTTCCGGTTGAAC
The DNA here is from genome assembly GCF_057364705.1 of Brevundimonas sp. CURTG3B2_SDJG. NCBI lineage: Bacteria > Pseudomonadati > Pseudomonadota > Alphaproteobacteria > Caulobacterales > Caulobacteraceae > Brevundimonas > Brevundimonas sp. CURTG3B2_SDJG. The sequence goes on along the minus strand of NZ_JBNFOJ010000063.1, from coordinate 5,228 downwards.
TGCTTGGCGACGTAGTACTCCTGCATGGAGTACTTCACGCCCGCCTTGATCGTGTGGCGGCCCATCCATTCGACCTCGTTGAACGTCAGATCGTTCTTGAAGGTCAGGCTTTCCTGCTGGATGTCCTGATTGTTCTGTCCGCCGCCGGTCGTGAAGATGGTGGCTTCGGTGTTGTTGTAGTTGAACTGGAAGCCCAACGGCGCGGGGCAAGCGATCGTCGGCGCACGATCATCTGGGCAGTTGTCGCGGTAGACCACGTAGCGCTGGCCCGGCAGGTCGAAGTTCAGCGCGCGCGGGTTGTAGGTCGAGCTGAAGTAGTCGATCGACGCCTCGTTGAAGAAGCCGTCGCCGTAGAACTGGTGCTTCAGGACGATCGAGCGGACGTCTGTGTTGATCTGGTTGGCGCGATCCGCCGAGGTCGTGCCGCCGAAATCCCGGATGTCGAACTCTGACCGGTAGGTGCCGCTCAGTTCCAGGCGCTGCCGGTCGTCGATCTGCCAGGACAGCTTGCCGAACAGCAGGTCTTCCTCGAAGGGCGCGGTGAAGGTGCCCAGTTGGTCCTCGAACAAGGGCGTGTATTCCAGCCGGCTCAGGTTGACCGAGCGATCGCGGGTCTCCTCCTTGCGCTCATAGGCGAGGAAGTAGTGCAGCCGGTCCTCGATGATCGGGCCGCCGATGGAGCCGCCGTACTGCAGGCGGTCGAGACGCGGCTTGGGCTGGTTGGCCGGCGTGAACTCGTTCCGCCCGATCCAGTCGCCGTCCTGCCACTGCACGAACAGGTCCCCGTGCAGGTCGTTGGTGCCCGAGCGCGAGACCGAGGTGATGATCGCCGACGAGGCCTGTTCATACTCCGCCTTGAAGTTCTGGGTCAGCACCCGGAACTCCTGGATGGCGGCCTGCGGGAAGGGGTTGCCGCGGCTGTCGTCCTGGCCGGCCACGCCGCCGTCAATGATGGTGGCCTTCTGGTTCTGGCCGTCGATGAAGACGTTGATCGCGGTCGAGGGCTGGCCGCCCGCCGAAATGGTGCGCTCCGTATCGCCTTCCTGCACGACCACGCCCGGCGCCAGGGCGGCGAAGTTCAGGAAGTTGCGGCTGATCTGCGGCAGGTCGTTGATCTGCTGCTGGGTGACGTTGGTCGCCACTTCCGAGGTGCGGACCTCGAAGATGCGGCGGCCGCGCACCACGACCTCGCCCAACTCGGTCGCGCTCGGGTCATTGGAACCGGTTACATTCGAGGCCACGTCGAAGTCCAGGGTCGCGACCTGGCCCAGCACGACGGTGACCGTGTCCTCGGCGGTCTGACCGTCGGCGGTGGTCACCGCGACCCGGTAAGAGCCCGGGCGCAGACCCGGCAGCACATAGACGCCGTTGGCGCCGATCCGCGCCCGCGTGGTGTAGCCCGAGGCGGTGTCGGTGGCGACGACGGAGCCGCCGGTCTCCGGGGCGGCGCCTTCGTAGATCGTGCCGCGCAGCGTCGCGCTGCTGACCTGGGCGGCGGCGCCCCCGGCGCAGGCCAGAGACAAGGTGACGGCGAGCGCGGACGCCGCGCTCAGATAGGTTCGTTTGGTCTTGGTCACTGAATCCCCCGACTTCAAAGAGACGATTGATGATTATTCCCTGTCCGCCCCCTCTAGGCGTGACGGCAGGCGTTCGTCGGCGGGCGCCGAGGGCGCGCCCGAGGCTGGAGCCCAGGCGCGCCCGCGGGGCCTACCAGCTGTAGCGCAGCCCGACCTGGAAGCTCCGCGTGGGCAGGTACTGCCCGAACGCGCGGCGTCCGAAGGCGGGATTGTTGAAGTCCCCCTCGAAGCTCGAATAGTTCTTGAAGTTGAACACGTTGATGGCGTCGAAAATGATCTCGACACGATCGCCGTAGGGCACGTCGAAGGCCTTCGACAGCCGCAGGTCCAGCTGACGGAAGGCCCAGGCGTCCGGGATGATGAAGTCATGCTTCGGCGGCCGGCCGGCGTTCCAGCAGATGTTCGGGTTCACCGCGTCGGGGCAGTTGGACACGTTGAACGGCAGGCCCGAACCCAGGGTCAGGATGCCCGACAGGCGGAAGTCCATGGGCAGGCCCACGATCCCGGTCGCGACGATGCGGTGACGCTCGTCCTGGGCGGTGGGGAAGGTCGGCGACAGGCCCGGGGTGTTGTAGTCGAAGTCGAAGCCGGCCAGACCCCCGTCGCGGCTGCCGTTCCGCTTGGCGTCCGAGAGCGTGTAGGCGAACGTCATGCCCCAGTTGCTCTCGGTGTCGAACGGCTTATCGACCGTCAGGTACAGGGCCTTGAACTCCTGCTCGGCGTCGTTGTTGCCGAAGAAGATCAGGTTGCGGAACTGCGAGAAGCCCACCGAGGTCGGCGTCGGGCCCGAGAAACGATCGCCCGTCTCTGAACCGGCGTTGGCGATGTACCAGGCGAACAGGTTCTCGGTCTTGCCGTAGGCCAGAGTCACCGCGGTCTGGAAGTCGCCGAACTTCTGGCGGACGCCGAAGTTGAACTGGTCGGTGACCGGCGGCTCCATGTCGTTGTTCAGCAGGAACACCTCGCCCGCCCCCGGCGCGGCGGCCAGCAGCGGGTCCAGCCCGGCCGGCGTCAGATAGATCGGATCCCAGGCGATGGTCTGGTTGCCGCCGGCGGGTCCGCCCGTGCGCGAGAAGTAGATGGTCTTGTTGAACTGGAACGGCTTGAACCGCTCGTCGAACGCGAAGTTGAAGCCGACGCGGTCGTAGTAGCGACCGGCGCCGCCGAAGATCACCGTCTGCTCGTCGCCGAAGACGTCGTAGCTGAAGCCGATCCGCGGCTGCCAGGCGCCGGTGAAGGCGTCGCGCCCGTCAGTGATGTAGTCCTGATAGTTGAAGTAGGATGGGAAGTCGTAACCCGGCAGGTTCTGGATCGCCGCCAGCATGTCGCGGATCGACTGCGGCGTGCGATAGTCGTTGTTGACCGCGTTGTCCTCGTAGTCCCAGCGCAGGCCGATGTTCAGTTCCAGCTTGTCGGTGATCTGCCAGTCGTCCTGAACGTACAGGCCGACCACGTTGTTATCGACGTCGGCCGGCTCCACCGCCACGCCCAGGTCGACCTGGACCGGTATGTCCCGGCTGCCGTTGATCTCCGGACGGGCGTCGATGTCGTAGGTGAACTGCGGATTCCGCCCGAACTCCTTCTCGACGTACATGTTCTGCATCGAGAACTTCAGGCCCATCTTCAGGGTGTGGAGCCCGTGCCACTCGATGTCGCTGAACGTCAGGTCGTTGCGGAACGTCCAGTTGCGCTGGCGGATGTTCTGGTTGTTGGAGCCGCCGCCGGCCGAGAACACCGTCGCCTCGCGGTTGCCGTTGGCGTACTGGAAGCCCGCCGGCGCCGGGCAGGCGGCGGTGGGCGGATCGCCGTCGGGGCAGTTGTCGCGGAAGATCACGTACTGGCGGCCGTAATCCTCGAAATTCAGCGAGGTCGGGTTGTACGTGTACTCGAAGAAGTCGACTGAGGCCTCGTTCAGGAAGTTGTCGCCCTGGTACTGGTGCCGGATGTTCAGGGACTTGGTCTCGGCGTTGATCTCGTCGGCGCGCGAGAAGGCGTTGGTGCCGCCGCCAAAGCGCACGTCGGACTCAGTCCGGTAGGTGGCGCTGACGTCCAGCCGCTGGCGGTCGTCGATCGACCAGCTCAGCTTGCCGAAGAACAGGTCCTCCTCGAACGGGGTCGAGAAGGCCCCGAGTTCGCTGGCGAACAGGGGTTCATAGGTCGAGCGGTTGACGGTGACGACGCTGGCGCGCGTCTCGTCCTTGCGCTCATAGGTGCCGAAGAAGTGCAGACGGTCGCGGATGATCGGCCCCCCGATCGACAGACCGTACTGCAGCCGTTCCAGTTCAGGCTGCTCTAGGCCGCGGTCTTTCGATATCTGGTCCTGCGCGATCCAGTCCTGGTTCTGGTAGCTGACGAAGATGTCGCCGGTGAATTCGTTGGTGCCTGACCGGGTCACCGAGGTGATGATCGACGACGAGGCTTGCTCGTACTCGGCCTTGAAGTTCTGGCTGATGACCCGGAATTCCTGGACCGCCGCCTGCGGGAAGGGGTTGCCGCGGCTGTCGTCCTGACCGGCCACGCCGCCGTCGATGATGGTCGACTTCTGGTTCTGGCCGTCGATGAAGACGTTGATCGCCTGCGCGCCCTGGCCGCCGGCCGAGATGGTCCGCTCTGTCTCGCCCTCCGTCACGCGCACGCCGGGGGCCAGCGCCGCGAAGTTCAGGAAGTTGCGGTTGATCTGGGGCAGGTTGTTGATCTGCGTCTGGCTGACGTTGGTCGCGACCTCCGGGGTGCGGACCTCGAACACCCGGCGGCCGGTGACGACCACCTCGCCCAGTTCGGTGGCGCCTTCGGCGTCCGCCGTGGTCGCGGCCGGAGCGACGTCCAGATCCAGGGTCGCCACCTGGCCCAGCGCCAGGGTCACCGTGTCCTGGGCCGTCTGGCCGTCGGCCGTCGTCACGGTGATCCGGTACGAGCCCGGCCGCAGGCCCGGGATCACATAGTTGCCGTCGGCGCCGATGCGGCCGCGGGAGACGTAGCCGGTGGCGGTCTCGGTCACGGTCACCGACCCGCCGGCCTCCGGCGTCTCGCCTTCGTAGATCGTTCCCCGCAGGGTGGAGGTCGCGACCTGCGCCGTCGCCGCGCCCGCGGCGCCAAGTGCGATCGCCATGGCCAGCGCCGAGGCGGCGCCGAGATAGGCTCTGGTCTTGCCCGTCATCACAGTTTCTCCCCTTCAAGAGACAGTGTTGGAACGCCCCTTTGCGCCTCTCCGGACAGGCCGGAGGCGCTTTGGGCGGGTTGGGTCGAAGCTCGCACCACCAGCTCCGGCCGCACGACCTCGCACGCGACGTCGCCGGCCGAGCCGATGAGCTTCACCAGCCGGACCAGGGCGTTGCGCCCGGTCTCGGCGATCTGGATCTTCAAGGTGGTCAGGCCCGGGCGCACCAGGCCGGCCAGCGGAATGTCGTCGAAGCCCACCAGGGCCACGTCCTCAGGCACCCTCAGGCCCGCTTCCTGCAGCGCCAGCATGGCGCCGACGGCCATGTTGTCGTTCGCGGCGAACACCGCGTCCGGCGGCTCGGCCAGGGCCGCCAGGGCCTCGCCGGCCGCATGCCCCGAGGCCTTGGTGAACATCCCGTCCACGACCCGGGTCGGCAGGCCTGCGGCGGCCATCGCCTCCATGTAGCCGGCCATCCGGGCCTCGGCGTCCAG
>NZ_JBNFOJ010000062.1:0-12490 GCF_057364705.1 Brevundimonas sp. CURTG3B2_SDJG | reverse complement strand
CGATCACGACCACGCAGGCGCCCGGGCCCCGGTCCAGGTGCACCGTTCGAGAGGGGTCGGACTGGCGTAGCCAGCCGACGGTCCGCGCGCCGGTTGAGTTCCTCGCCCAGGATCGCCTGGTCCTCGGCCGTGAGGCCGTCGGACTTCATGTAGATCGGACAGACCCGTTCGAGGCCGGCGACGAAGGCCTGGGCGGGGGTGCGCCCGGCGATGTCCGGGTCGCCCTGAGGAGTGGCGACCTGGGGCGTGGCGACCGGGGGCGTGGCGAGAAGGGCGAGCGCCGAGAGGATGAGCATGGCGGGAGCGTGGGTTGCAGGCGACGGCCGGTCAAGCTGTCGAAGCCTGACGGCGGCCTCAGCCCGCCAACGCCGCCTTCTTCTCTTCCAGCTCCAGCCACTCGAGTTCGGCGCTTTCCAGCTGTTCGCGGGCCTGGGCGGCGGCGGTCATGGCGCGGTCGAAGGCCTTGGGGTCGCGGCTGTAAAGGTCCGGGTCGGCGAGGGCGGCGTCGTGCCGGGCGATCTGGGCCGGGAGGGTTTCGAGCAGGCCTTCGAGCTCTTTCAGACGGTGAGCGTCCTTGAAGGTGAGCTTGGCGGGTTTCTTGGGAGGGGCGGACGCTGAGGCGGACGACTGCGAGCGTGGCCCAGGCGCCCCTCCACCGCGCTTCGCGCGGTCCGCCTCCCCCGCAGGGGGAGGAACCAGGAAATCCGGGTTCTGGCGGACGAAGTCGGTCCAGCCGCCGGGGGTCTCGACGATGTCGCCGCGGCCGTTCATGGCGATGGTCGAGGTGGCCAGGCGGTCGACGAAGTCGCGGTCGTGGCTAACCAGGATCAGGGTGCCGTCGTACTGCTCGAGCAACTCCTCGAGCTTGTCGAGGGTGTCCATGTCCAGGTCGTTGGTCGGTTCGTCCAGGACCAGCATGTTGGCCGGCTTGGCCAGGGCCCGGGCCAGGAGCAGGCGGTTGCGCTCGCCGCCGGACAGGGTGGAGATCGGCTGCTTGAGCTGGGCGTCCTGGAACAGGAAGTCCTTGGCGTAGGCGGCGACATGCTTGGACTGGCCGCGGACCAGGATGGAGTCGCCGCCGCCCGGGGTCAGGGCGTCCCAGAGCGTCATGTCGGACTTCAGGCCCTCGCGAGACTGGTCCAGATAGACGGGGTCCAGGTTGGCGCCGAGGCGGACGGTCCCGGCGTCCGGGTTCAGTTCGCCCAGCAGGATCTTGACCAGGGTGGTCTTGCCGGCGCCGTTGGGGCCGACGATGGCCAGGCGGTCGCCGCGGATGACGCGGGTGGTGAAGGGCTTCAGAACCGTGCGGTCGCCGAAGGCCTTGGACACGCCCTTCAACTCGGCGACCAGCTTGCCCGAGGCCACGCCCGAATCGACGCCGAGGTTCAGCTCGCGGGGCAGATCCTTGACCCGCTCGGCGCGGTCGGCCCGCATGGCCTGGAGCGCCCGGGCGCGGCCCTCGTTGCGGGTGCGCTGGGCGGTGATGGAGCGGTAGAAGGTGTAGGTCTCGGCCTCGATCTTCTTGGTCAGGCGGCGCAGGGACTCGGCCTCCTCCTCCATAACCTTGGCGGACCAATCGTCGAAGGCCTGGAAGCCCTTGTCGAGGGTGCGGACGCGGCGGCCTTCGAGCCAGTGCACGGCCTGGGTGGTGCGGTTCAGGAACGCGCGGTCGTGGCTGACGACCAGGACGGAGAAGCGGGCCGCCAGCAGCTCCTCTTCCAGCCGTTCGATGGCCAGGATGTCGAGGTGGTTGGTGGGCTCGTCGAGCAGGAGCAGGTCCGGCTCCTCGGCGAAGGCTTTTGCGAGAGCGGCGCGGCGGGTTTCGCCGCCGGACAGGTTCACCGCCGGCTTGTGCGGGTCCAGGCCGAAGGTCGTCAGCCAAGCCTCGGCGGTCCAGCGCTCGGCCTCGCCGGACGCGGCGTAGTCCAGCAGGGTGTCACCGACGATCAGCGGCTCCTGGGGCACGTAGGCGAAGCGGACGCCGGCCTGGACGGAACGGTCGCCGGCATCGGGCTCGATCAGGCCCATGACCAGCTTCATCAGGGTGGACTTGCCCGCGCCGTTGCGGCCGACCAGGGCGGCGCGGGTGCGCGGTTCGATGGCGAGGTCGACGCCGTCGAACAGGGGGCGGGGACCGTCCTGCAGACGGACGTCCTTGAGGGCGACGAGAGGGGGACGGGCGGCCATGGGACGGGGGCTATAGACCGGCGCGGGCGCACTTGCCACCGGCGGGATGCTCGTCATGGGACGCCCGGGTTGCTAGGCTGGCGCGGGACGCGGCCGGAGGGACGGGATGGCGGAGGCCGGAGCAAAAGGGCGGAGCGCGCCGAACAAGCGCCTGACGGTCATGGTGTCCTCCACCGTCTATCATCAGGAGGAGCTGATCACCCGGGTGTGCGGCCTGCTGGAGACCTTCGGCTACGAGGTCTGGAACTCGCACGAGGGGACGGTGCAGGTCTTTTCCGACCGGTCGGCGTTCGACAACTGCCTGCGCGCGGTGGAGAACTGCGACATCTTCCTGGGACTGATCTTTCCCTGGTACGGTTCGGGGAAGTCGCCTGGGGAGTTGTCGATAACGCACCGGGAGTTCGTCAAGGCGATCGACCTGAAGAAGCCGCGCTGGTTCATGGTCCACGACCATGTCGTTTATGCCCGCAACCTGCTGCGGGCGATGGGCCACACGACGGTCGATAAGCGGGCCAAGATCGGCAAGCTGGAGGGGCCCGGAACCTTCGACCTGCGCGTGATCGACATGTACGAGACGGCGATCCGCCAGGAGATACCGAACCCGGACCGCCGAGTCGGGAACTGGGTGCAGACGGTGGCGCGCGATCAGGACGTCATGCGCTACGCCACGGCCCAGTTCCTGCGCTACCATGAGGTCGAGGCCTTCGTGACCGAACAACTGGGCGATCACGACCAGGTGGCGACGCGCATCGCGGCCGACGAGCCGCGCCCATGACCGACATGCTGTCCACCACCATCGCGCGCGGGGAAGGCGCGAGACTGGCCTTCATCCCCGATGCGACCGCCGTCGCCGAGATCGCAGACACGATCTGCGCCTTCCTGAACGGGCAGGGCGGGATGGTGCTGGTCGGGCTGACGACGACCGGAGAGGCGGCCGGCCTTGGCGAGGACGTAGAAGGGGTCCGGCGCGGGCTGGAAACCGAGCTGCAGACGGCGATCCAGCCCAAGGCGCTATTCACCCTGAGCGTCGACCGGCTGGCCGGCAACGCCGTGATCACGATCGAGGTCCCTCAGGGGAGCGACAAACCCTATGTGTCGGCGCGGCGGATCATGGTCCGGCGGGGCGCGCGCACCGTGGCCGCGGAGCCCGAGGACATCCAGCGGATGATGCGCGCCGAGCCCGCGGCGCCGACCCGCTGGGAGCGACGAACCGCGCTGGGCGTGACCTGGAGCGATCTGGTCGCCGGCGAGGTACGCGACGTGGTGGAAGCCACGCAGCTGAACCGTCGCTACGCCTTCGAGACGCAGGACGACGAGATCGCCGCGCTTCGCGAACTGGGCATGCAGGCCTCGGGCGGGTTCACCCAGGCGGCGGACGTGATGTTCGGCAGGGCGCCGGCGACGCGGCATCCCCAGTGCCGCGTCCGGTTCGTCCGTTACGAGACCAACAAGGCGGGGGACCGCTTCGCCGACGACGTGACGTTCGACGGCCCGCTGGTGCGGATGTTCTACGAGCTGATGGGACGGCTGATGTCCCAGGTTAGGCTTCAGTCCGTCTTCGTTCCGGGACTGGCGGAGCGGGAGGATCTATCCAACTACTCGCTGGAGGCGCTGCGCGAGGGCGTCGTGAACGCGCTGACGCACAGGGACTATTCGGCCTTTCACGGCGGGGTGACGGTCTCGGTGTTCCCCAAGCGGATCGAAATCTGGAACAGCGGTCGACTGCCCGCAGGCCTGACGACGCAGGATCTGAGGAAGGAGCATCCGTCGATCCCGACCAACCCCGACATCGCGCACGTGATGTACCTGCGCGGCCTGATGGAACGGGTCGGCCGGGGCACGCAGAAGATCGTCCAGGCGTCGAAATTGCTGGGCGCGCGAGCGCCGCAGTGGGAGGACAAGCCGTCGGGCGTGACGCTGACGCTTTATGCGGCGCCGGACGGGGAGGTCGAGGTGCGCCTGAACGCGCGGCAGCTGCGGCTGATCGAGCAACTGAGACCAGGAGACTTCGTGACCCCGAGGGAGTATAGCGAGGCGTACGCTGCGGACGTCGTGGAACGGCAGGCGCGCCGCGATCTGGAGGAGCTGGAGACCGCAGGCCTGTTGCGCCGAGAAGGGGCCGCCCGGGCGACGCGGTACCAGCGGACCGACCGGCCGATCTGAGAATCCGGACATTATCCGGACATCGAAAAGGCTGTCGCCGATCGTTCGAGCGGATCGGCGGAGCGAAGAATTACAAAGGCTTGAGGCGACCGTGCCGATGTCGATAGCGCCTATCCGGACATTATCCGGACATCCGCGGAGCCCATAGGACGCCCATGCCGCCCTTCTGGGAAACCAAGACGCTGGACCAGATGACCCGCCAGGAGTGGGAGAGCCTGTGCGACGGGTGCGGGCTGTGCTGCCTGGTCCGGTTCGAGGACGAGGACACCGGCGAGGTGATCCCCACGCGGGTGCACTGCAAGCTGTTCGATCCCGTGCGCTGCACCTGCTCGGACTACGCCAACCGCAAGCAGCACGTGCCGGACTGCATCAAGCTGACGCCGTGGAACATCGAGGCGCTGGAGTGGATGCCCAAGTCGTGCGCGTACCGGCGGCTGCACGAGGGACGGCCGCTGGCGAGTTGGCACCCCCTGGTGTCGGGCGATCCGGAGAGCGTGCACGAGGCCGGGGTGTCGGTGCGGGGGCAGACGATCTCTGAGACGACGCTGAAGGAGCCGGAGGACGCCCTGGACTTCGAGGCCCCGGAATGGCGCGAGGAGCGCGGACGCTGAATAGTCGGACATTCGCGGACTCCCACGCGGGAATCCGGAATTAAGCGCAGCGCCGACAAAGGCTTGTGAAAAAGAATCCGCGAATGCCCGTGTGAGGACGCTGGCGCCGCATACTCTTGCCATGACCCGAAATAGCGATTGGAAGAGACCGGCCGCCGGGCCGGCGACGGACCGCGCGCTGGCGGCGGAGGTGCGCGAGATCCTGGCGATGACCGAGGGCCAGGACGCGACGGACCTGGGACGCCGGGCGCGCGCGGCGACCGAAATGCTGCGGGCGGCGCGGGCGAGGCGGGAGCTGGACGGGCTCGACGATGCGCAGGACGAGCCGCGGGACGCGGCCGGGGAGCAGAGACTACGCGATGACCTCTTGCGTCGACTGGATGCTCTCGCAGCCGAGATCGCTGCGCGAGAAGGTGATGCAAGCCCTGGCGGGGAATGACCTGGATCTGATGGACGGCGACTGGCCTGGCTGGTCGCACCAGGCGCAGCGGCCGCCCGAGGGCGAGTGGGCGACGTGGCTGTTTTCTCGGCGGACGGGGGCGCGGGCAAAGACGCGGGGCGGGCGCCGAGTGGTTGACCTCGCTGGCGGTTTCCCGGGGCGCGCGGGCTTGGGCGCTGATCGGGCCGACGCTGCACGACGTGCGCGAGGTCATGATCGAGGGGCCGTCGGGTTTGCGGACCATCGCGCCGCGGTATCGGCGGCCGTCGTACGAGCCGGCGCGGCGACGGCTGGCGTGGCCGAACGGCGCGGAGGCGTTCGCCTTCTCGGCTGTCGAGCCGGAGCGGTTGCGCGGGCCGCAATTCCATGCGGCGTGGGGCGACGAATTCTGCGCCTGGAAGCGGCCGGGCGAGGTGTTGCCGATGCTGCGCATGGGGCTGCGCCTGGGCGACAATCCAAGGCTGGCGATCACCACGACGCCGCGACCGATCGCGGCGCTGAGGACGCTGGCGGAAGAGGCGACGACGATATCGACCCATGCGCCGACGGGGGTCAATGCGCGCAATCTGGCGGGCGGCTTTCTGCGGGGGCTCAGCGAGTTGTATGGCGGGACGCGGCTGGCGGCGCAGGAGTTGGACGGGCTGATCCTCGATGAGGGCGAGGCGCTGTGGACACGGGCCATGCTGGACCGCTGTCGCGGCCGGGCGCCCGAGCGGTTCGAGCTTGTGGTGGTCGGGCTGGATCCGCCGGCGACGTCGGGCGGGGACGCCTGCGGGATCGTCGTGGTGGGGCGGGCCGGCGGAACGGCCTATGTGCTGGCCGATGAAAGCGTGACGGGCATGGGACCGGCGCGCTGGGCGGCCCGGGTCGCCGAGGTGGTGGCGCGCCACGACGCCGACCGGGTGGTGGCCGAGGTCAACCAGGGCGGCGAGATGGTCGCCGAGCTGCTGAAGTTGGCGAAGTGCGGCGCGGTGGTGAAGCCGGTGTTCGCAAGGACGTCCAAGCGAGCGAGAGCCGAGCCGGTGGCCATGCTGTACGACCAGAACCGAGTGGTTCACACGCGGTCGTTCGGACCGCTGGAGGAGGAGTTGGAGGGGCTGGGCCTGGGACTGGGGCGGCGCAGTCCGGACCGGGCCGACGCCCTGGTGTGGGCGGTCAGCCATCTGCTGCTGAACGCGGCGTCTTCGCCGAGCGTGCGAGTGCTTTAGCGTTCTCCCTCCCCGTCCCGGGGAGGGCGGCTGAGCCGCCAGGCGAAGCCAGGTGGGGAGGGTCGCCGATCCACCGAGCCGCCCCCACCCGGTCGCTGCGCGACCACCCTCCCCCCGCGGGGGAGGGAGAAGGAAGATCATCATGCGGAAATGGCGGTGGCCCTTCGAGGGTCGGCGGGGCGTGAGCGCGCCCGAGAGCAAGGACAGCCGGGCCGGGCCGCTGATCGCCTTCCAGGGCGGCGGCCGCGCGCGGTGGACGCCGCGCGACTACGCAGCCTGGCGACAGAGGGATTCGGCAAGAACCCGGTGGCCTACCGCTGCGTGCGGATGATCGCGGAAGCCGCGGCGGCGACCCCGCTGATCGTGTTCGCCGACGGCGTGCGGGCGGACGACCACGCCCTGGCCCGGCTGCTGGCCCGGCCCAATCCCGAGCAGTCGGGGGCCGAGTGGCTGGAGGGGCTGTACGGTTCGCTGCAGACGGCGGGCAACGCCTACGCCGAGGCCGTCGGGGACGAGGGGCCGGACGAGCTGTGGGCGCTGAGGCCCGATCGGATGAAGGTGATCCCCGGCCGCAGCGGCTGGCCCGAGGCCTATGAGTATTCGGTGGATGGACGGTCGGTGCGGCTGGGACGGGCGGCGGACGGCTGGTCGCCGGTCCTGCACCTGAAGCTGTTCCACCCGACGGACGACCACTACGGCTTTTCGCCGCTGGAGGCGGCGGCGTTCGCGATCGACGTGCACAACGCCTCGGGCGCCTGGAACAAGGCGCTGCTGGACAACTCGGCCCGCCCGTCGGGCGCGCTGGTGTTCGCCGGGCGGGACGGGGAGCGGCTGACCAACGAACAGTTCGAGGCGCTGAGGGCCCAGATCGACGAGGCGCACGCCGGGGCGGTCAACGCCGGGCGGCCGCTGGTGCTGGAGGGCGGGCTGGACTGGAAGCCGATGAGCTGGACGCCCGCCGACATGGACTTCATCGCCGGCAAGCATGCGGCGGCGCGCGAGATCGCCCTGGCGTTCGGCGTGCCGCCGCAGCTGCTGGGGATTCCCGGGGACGCCACCTACGCCAACTACCGCGAGGCCAATGCGGCCTTCTGGCGGGGGACGGTGGCGCCGCTGGTCCGCAAGACGGCCGCGGCGCTGACCGGGTGGCTGGGCGCGCGGTTCCCGGGCGTGAGGATCGAGGCGGACCTGGAGGCCGGCGCCGGCGCCTGCAGCCCGAGCGCGAGGCGCTGTGGGCGCGGCTGAACGCGGCCAGCTTCCTGACCGACGGGGAACGCCGCCGGATGGCCGGCGTCGGAGACTGAGACAGTAGGAGAGTAGACGATGCAGGCGGTGCGGAAGATTCCGGTGGCGCTGATCGCGGCCCTGGCCGTGCAGACGATCGGCGGGCTGATCTGGGCGGGCGGGGCGGCGGCGCGGATCGCGACGCTGGAGGACCGGGTCGCCGAGCAGAGGCTGGTGGCCGAGCGACTGGCCCGGCTGGAGGCCCAGGGCGAGGCGACGCGCGCGGCCGTGGAGCGGATCGAGCGGCGGATGGAGGAGCTGTGATGGCGGGAGACGCGGGCCCGGCCTCCGCCGTCCTTCGCGGACGGTCCCCCTCGCCCGGCGGGGGAGGAATGGTGGCGATCGAGGCTATGCCTCGCTGTGGGGCGTCGCCGACCTCAACCGGGACGTGGTGGCGAAGGGGGCGTTCGCGGCCAGCCTGGCCCGGACGGGCGCCGGCGGGGTTCGGATGCTGCACCAGCACGAGGGGCGGGCGGTGGCGGGGGTCTGGGACCGGATGGTCGAGGACGAGCGCGGACTGTTCGTCCGGGGACGGATCATGGATTGGTCGGCGGACGCGCGCTTCGCCCAGGCGCTGTCCCGCGCCGGGGCGCTGGACGGTCTGTCGATCGGGTTTCGGGCGTCGCGGGCGCGGCGCGAGGGGCCGACGCGGGTGCTGGTGGAGGTGGATCTCTGGGAGGTGTCCCTGGTGACCTTCCCGATGCTGCCGGGCGCGCGGTTCAGGACGATTTCGCCTGAGACTTCCTAAGCTCGTCGGCCCCGCGCTTGAGGGTGGAGAGGCCGGTGTCGGTCTGGAGGAAGCGGCCGATGATCATGCCGGCGACGAAGACGAAGACCGGCGACATCTTGAAGACCAGGATCAGGACGGCACCCAGGGCGAACAGGCCGGTCCAGAGGAAGACGCGCAGGCTGGTCTTCTCGTCGTTCGACATCGGAAGGGCGCCGGCGGGTTCGGGGCCGAGGACCTGTCTGGCGACCCGGTCCAGCGCCTGATCGACGCGAGGGTCGGCCAGCGGGCCCGAGACCCTGATCGCGGGTTCCGGCGGTTCGGCCTTGCGGGGCGAGGACGGTCGGGGAGCGGGCGCAGGGGGTTCGATCGGCTGCCGGTAGCGGGGCGGCTCGGGGGAGGCGGGCGGCGGCGATCCGGCGGGCTCGAAAGCCACCGAGCGGCCGTGGGCGTCGACGGTGAAGACCTGGCGGAACGGGACCGTGGCGAAATCCAGGGCGCGGGTGTCCTGGCCGTAGCTGTCGCCGAGCAGGCCGAGAAGGAGGCCGTGGCGGACGCGGGCCTTGAAGGCGATCGGATCGGGCAGGTTTCCGACCATGGCGTGGACCGTGCCGAGATCCCCGGTCGGACCGGTGACGGGAGCCGGACGAGTCCGGTCCACGATCATTTCGGTGAACAGGCCGAAGCCGGAGTTGCGGCGCTGGCTGACCTGGCCGGAGGCTACCTGGGCGGCGAGGTCGGGGACCTGGTCGCGCAGGTCATGGGCCAGGGCTTCCAGGACGGCGCTTTCCAGGCGGGTGTAGCGGCTCATGGGCGACGCCCGGTGCTGCTCAGAGAATTTCCGGGACGTGGCGCTCACGCCCGGACCCTAACCGCGATCGGCGGTTCTTCAAGCACCGGAGATGCAATGAAAGAGACCAAACAGGCCCCGGCCACGCCGGAGGCGCGCGCCGCCATGCACGAGATGATGGCCGCCTTCGAAGCGTTCAAAGGCGCCAACGACGCGCGGCTGGACGAGATCGAGAGGAAGGCGACGGCGGACGCGCTGCTGGAGGAAAAGGTGGCGCGGATCGACCAGGCGGTGGCCAGCGCCCAGGCGCGGCTGGACCGGGTGACGTCGGAAGGTCGGAGGCCGGAACTGGGGTCACGCCCCTCCGCCGGCCTCGCCGCCGCCTCCCCCGGCGGGGGCGGAATGGAGGAGAAGAGCGCGTTCGACGGCTATCTGCGCGCCGGCGCCGTCCTGGAGCTGAAGGCGGGGCTTTCGACGGCGCCGACCTCGGGCGGCTATGTCGTGCCGGAGCAGACCGAGCGGGCGATCGAGCGCCAGCTGATGGCGGGCTCGCCGATGCGCGAGATCGCGACGGTGCGGACGGTGGCGGCCGGAGTCTTCCGGAAGCCGGTGTCGATCGCCGGCGTCGGATCGGGCTGGGTCGCCGAGACCGCGGCGCGGCCGCAGACGGACCCGGCGACGCTGGCCCTGCTGGAGTTCCCGTCGGCGGATCTCTACGCCTGTCCGGCGGCGACCCAGACCCTGCTGGACGACGCCCTGGTGGACCTGGACGAATGGCTGGCCGCCGAGGTCGAGGACGCCTTCGCCGCCCAGGAGACGGAGGCCTTCGTCAACGGCGACGGGACCAACAAGCGCGCGCTTCCTGGATTACGACATCGTGGCCGAGGCGGGCCAGAGCTGGGGCGAGATCGGCTATGTCGCCTCGGGGGCGGCCGGGGCTTTCGCGACGACCGGCCCGACGGACCGGCTGATCGACCTGGTCTATGCGCCCAAGGCCCAGTATCGGCCCAACGCCCGGTTCGTGATGAACCGGCGCACGGTCTCGGCAGTGCGAAAGTTCAAGGACGCGGACGGCAACTACATCTGGCAGCCGGCGCAACGGGCGGGCGAGACGGCCAGCCTGCTGGGCTATCCGCTGACCGAGATCGAGACGATGCCGGACGTCGCGGCCGACGCGGCGGCGATCGCCTTCGGCGACTTCCGCCGCGGCTATCTGATCGTCGACCGGGCGGGCGTGCGGGTGCTGCGGGACCCGTACTCGGCCAAACCCTATGTGCTGTTCTACACCACCCGGCGCGTCGGCGGCGGGGTGCAGGACTTCGACGCGATCAAGGTGATGAAGTTCGCGGCGAGCTGACGCTCGCGAGTGGCTAGTGGTTAGTGGTTGGTGAGGATGGTTCGCCACGATCGGCCAGCCACCGATCGCCAACCACCGACCATTCGATTTTCCCTTTCGACAATCGAGGTGGTTCATGACCGCACCCGTCACCCTGGCGGAAGCGAAGCTGTTCCTGCGCGTCGAGCACGACGCCGAGGACACTCTGATCCAGACGCTGATCGAGGCCGCCCAGGTCAGGGTGGAGGGGGATGTGGGCGCGAGCCTGAGCTCCGCCTCGCCGGCGCCGCTGAAGCTGGCGGTGCTGCTGTTGGTCCTGCGCGCCTATGAGCGGGGGGAGAGCGAGATGGCGATCCAGCCGGTCGAGGCGTGGATCGCGCCCTACCGGGCGGTCCGGCTGTGAAGACGCTGGCCGAACTGTTCGAGGTCGTGGAGGCGGAGACGCCCTACGGCGGGCGCAGCCTCACCTTCGAGCCGCAGGGCTACGCCTGGCTGAAGGTGGGCGCGCGGCGGCGGCGGGAGAAGACCGAGGCGGGCGTCGGGCGGACGATCGAGACCGTGACGGCGGAGACGCGGTCCGACGTCCGGCTGACGGTCGGGCGGATGCTGCGCTTCGGCGGGGCCGATTGGCGGATCGCCGGAGGCGAGACGGTCGGCGGGCGGGCGATCCTGAACCTGGAGCGGATGCGATGAGCCACGAACAGGCCCTGCAGAAGGCGCTGATCGCGCATCTGCGGACGGACGCCGCGCTGGAGGCGCTGCTGGATGGCCGGGTGTGGGACGCCGCGCCGGACGAGCCGGCGTGCCCGCACCTGCTGATCGGCCGAAGCGAGAGCCGGCCGCTGAGGGCGGACGGGGGCGGGGGGCGGAACACCTGCTGACGCTGACGGCCGTGTCGCGGTTCCGGGGGACCGAGGAGGTCAAGGCGGTGCTGGCGGCGGTGCGGCTGAGCCTGGCCGACGCACGGCTGGAGGCGGACGGGGTGCGGACGTGCGGGGCGGAGGTCCGGTTCGCCGACGTCTGGCCGGCGCCCGGCGGCCAGAGAACCTTCGCGGTGCTGCGCGTCCGCGCCGTCACCGAAGACATCTGACGCGGCAATCGTCGGAGCGGCGGCGCCTCGGCCCGCAGGCTTCATCGACCAGGAAAGAGGGGTCAAATGACGGTCCAGAGAGGCAAGGACATCCTGCTGAAGATCGAGAGCGCGCCGGGCGTGTTCACGACGGTGGCCGGGCTGAGGGCGCGGACGATCGCGTTGAACGCCCGCACGGTGGATGCGACCGACGGGGACAGCGCGGGGCGGTGGCGCGAGCTGCTGGCCGGGGCCGGGGTGAAGTCGGCGGCGGTGAGCGGCCAAGGGCTGTTCCGCGACGCGGCGTCCGACGCGCTGATCCGCGAGGCTTTCTTCGAACAGTCCGCGCGGACGTGGCGGCTGATCGTGCCGGACTTCGGCCGGCTGGACGGACCGTTCCTGGTGGCGGCGCTGGAATACGCCGGGGAGCACGAGGGCGAGGCGACGTTCGCGATCAGCCTGGCCAGCGCCGGCGAAGTGACCTTCGAGGCGCTGTGATGAACGGCGCGCGGGGCGAGGTCGGCGCGGTGCTGGGCGGGGCGGAGCGGCGGCTGTGCCTGACGCTGGGCGCCTTGGCGGAGATCGAGACGGCGCTGGGTGTGGAGGGTCTGGACGCCCTGGCCGAGCGGGATGCGGGCGCTGTCCGCGCGGGATCTGGAGCCGCGGTGCTGGCGGC
>NZ_JBNFOJ010000061.1:0-12520 GCF_057364705.1 Brevundimonas sp. CURTG3B2_SDJG | reverse complement strand
CGACGCGGCCGGCGCCCGCCGCGATCTGGAGGTCCTGCGCCGGCGTGGAGGCGGAGTCCGGCCTGCAGGTCGCCAACGCCCGGGTCGAGGCGGAGGTCCTGTTCGCCGAGGGGCGTCCGACCGAGGCCTATCGGATGCTGCGCTCGCACATGCGCGAAAGCGAGACCGCCGCCGCCCTGACCTTCAGCAGCGGCATCCACCAGGTGACGGGCGACATGCAACAGCAGCTGGCCGAGCGCCGCAGCCAGCTGGAGACGGCGCGGTTCAACACGCGGCTGCAGCAGCTGATCATCGCCATCGGCGTGGTCTTCCTGTTGTCGGCGGTGGGGACCCTGGCCTGGCAATGGCGGCAGGCGGGCCGGCTGCGCAGCGCACAGCGCCGGGCCGAGGAGGCCAACCGGGCCAAGAGCGAGTTCCTGGCCAACATGAGCCACGAGATCCGCACCCCGCTGAACGGCGTGGTGTCCATGGCCGACACCTTGGCCCGCCGGGATCTGGACCCCGACGAGCACGAGATGGTCGAGCTGATCCGCTCGTCCAGCGCCACGCTGGAACGGCTGTTGTCCGACATCCTGGACAGCGCCCGGATCGAGTCCGGACAGGTCGCCATCGAGCCGGTGGCCTTCGACCTGCATCAGGCCGTCTCGGACGTCGCCGCCCTGTGGCGGGTCAAGGCGGAAGACAAGGGCGTGGCGCTGGAGGTGGACTACGACCCCGCGCTGACGGGCCTGTTCGAGGGCGACGCCGTCCGACTGCGGCAGGTCCTGACCAACCTGGTCAGCAACGCCCTGAAATTCACGAACGAGGGGACGGTCCGCCTGACGGTCTCGGTCCTGGACGACGACCGGGTCGGCTTCCGGGTCAGCGACACCGGGGTCGGCTTCGACGAGGCGCAGAAGGCGCGGATCTTCCAGCGCTTCCAGCAGGCCGACGGGTCGATCACCCGGAGGTTCGGCGGCACCGGCCTGGGGCTGGCCATCTCGACGGCCCTGGTCGACCTGATGGGCGGAACGCTGGACTGCGACGGCGAGCCGGGGCGGGGGGCCAGCTTCTGGTTCGACATCCCCCTGCCGCCCCGCCGAGGGCGAGGCGGCGCCCGCGCCGGCCACGGGCCGCGTCTCGGACATCGCCGCCGCACCGTTGCGGATCCTGCTGGCCGACGACCACCCGGCCAACCGCAAGGTCGTGGAGATCATGCTGTCGGCCACGGCGATGGAGCTGGTCGCCGTCGACGACGGCCGTCAGGCGGTCGAGGCCTTCGCCGGCGGCGGCTTCGACCTGGTGCTGATGGACATGCAGATGCCGGTCATGGACGGTCTGACGGCGACGCGCGAGATCCGGGCGCTGGAGGCCAAGGCCGGGTTGAGGCGCACGCCGGTCTTGATGCTGACGGCCAATGCGATGGCCGAGCATGTCGAGGCCGGGGTGCTGGCCGGCGCCGACGGCCACCTGACCAAGCCGATCACCCTGGCGGCGCTTTTCGCGGCGATCAGCGCCGCGCTGGACGGCGACGACGCGCAGGAGCGGGCCGCCTAGGCCGGGGTGATCAGGTTCAATCGGATGTTCAAGGCCCGTCATTCCCGGCCTTGTGTCGGGAATCCATGAACACGGGCTTGGCTCAAGAACCCTAGGCGCTGTTCCCGGCTATGGATGGCCGGGACAAGCCCGGCCATGACGGAAAACAAAGGGTTTGGAAACCGTGACGCTTCGAAGCCGGATGACTCTACGCACGCCTCAGGGCCACTTCACCACGGGCGGCATCGAGCTGAGGATCGACTCGACGTTGCCGCCGGTCTTCAGCCCGAACATGGTGCCGCGGTCGTAGAGCAGGTTGAACTCGACGTAGCGCCCGCGGCGGACCAGCTGCTCCTCGCGCTCCTCGGGTGTCCAGGGCTCGTGCATCCGACCGGCGACGATGCGGGAGTAGATATCAAGGAAGGCCTCGCCGACGTCGCGGGTGAAGGCGAAGTCGCGCTCCCAGTCGCCCGAGTCGTGGTGGTCGTAGAAGATGCCGCCCGTGCCGCGCGGCTCATTGCGGTGGGGCAGGAAGAAATACTCATCGCACCAGGCCTTGAACTTTCCGTGCCAGGCCGGGTCGTGGGCGTCGCACGCGGCCTTCAGGGCGGCATGGAAGGCGAGGGTGTCGGGGTGATCGTCGCGGCGGTCGGCGTCCAGCACCGGCGTCAGGTCCGCGCCGCCGCCGAACCAGCTTTTCGTGGTGGCGATGAAGCGGGTGTTCATGTGCACGGCCGGCACGCGCGGGCTGACCGGATGACAGATCAGGCTGATCCCGGTGGCGAAGAAGCGCGGGTCCTCCGCCGCGCCGGGCACGGTCCGGGCGTAGTCGGCGGGGAAGGTCCCGTGGACGGTCGAGACATGCACGCCGACCTTCTCGAACAGCCGGCCGTGCATCATGCCCATGACGCCCCCGCCGCCCTCCTGGCGGTTCCAGGGGGTGCGGACGAAGCGGCCGGGCGCGCCGGGGAAGAGATCGGTCGGCGCCTGGTCCTCCAGCGCCTCGAAGCCGGCGTGGATGCGGTCGCGCAGGGTCTCGAACCAGGTCCGGGCGGCGGCCTTCTTGTCGGCGAGGGGATCGGCGGCGTCGGTCATCGTGGGGTCCTATCCCGTCTCGTTTCGCGGGAGAAGGCGGCCGTGAGTCGCGTTCACCTCTCCATTCGTCTTCAAGCGAATGGAGAGGACCGGTCGGAGCGGAAGCGACGACCAGGTGAGGGCGACGCCAGCGGATGGGATCGGAGTGTGAATGACCACCGCCGGCGTCGCCCCCTCCTGACGGCTTCGCCGTCTGTCCTCCCCATCGCCTTGAAGGGCGATGGAGAGGTGAGCGGGCGCCATTGACCAGACGCCGTCCTCCGCCACTATCCCGCCTTCGCTGTTGGGAGGCCGCCATGATCCGCACCGTTCTTCTGTCGACCGTCGCCGCGCTGCTGGCGGCCGGGCCCGTGCTGGCCCAGGACGCGGAGGGCGAGGCCCGGGCGCGGCGGATCCTGGAGCGGACGCCGCTGATCGACGGCCACAACGACCTGCCGTGGGCGCTGCGCCAGGCCTATCGCAGCGACCCCCACATGGTGGACCTGACCATCAACCTGGACGAGGCGACCGAGTTGCATACCGACATCCCGCGCCTGCGGGCCGGCGGCGTGGGCGGCCAGTTCTGGTCGGTCTACGTGCCGGCCAGCCTGGAGCCGGTCGAGGCGGCCAAGGCCACGTTCGAGCAGATCGACGTGGTGCGCCGGATCGTGGCGGCCTATCCCGAGGTGTTCGAGCTGGCGACGACCGCCGACGACGTCGTGCGCATCCATCGCGCCGGGCGGATCGCCAGCCTGATCGGCATCGAGGGCGGCTATTCGATCGACGATTCCCTGGGCCTGCTGCGCGAGTTCCACCAGGCCGGCGTGCGCTACATGACGCTGACCCACTCCAAGACCACCACCTGGGCCGACAGCGCCACCGACGCGCCGAAGTGGGGCGGCCTGTCGCCCTTCGGCGAGCAGGTGGTCAAGGAGATGAACCGGCTGGGGATGATGGTCGACCTGAGCCACGTCTCGGAAGAGACCATGCTGGACGCGATGCGGGTCAGCGAGGCGCCGGTGATCTTCTCGCACTCCTCGGCCCGGGCGGTGACGGGCCATGCCCGCAACGTGCCCGACAGCGTGCTGCGGATGATGCCCGAGGACGGGGGCGTGGTGATGGTCACCTTCGTGCCGGGCTTCATCGACGAGGCGGTGCGCGTCTGGAACGCCGCCCGCGCGGCCGAGGAGGCGCGGCTGAAGTCGCTGAACCCCGGCGACCCCGAAGCCGTCCGACGCGGGCTGGCGGCCTGGACGGACGCGCATGCGATCCCGCGCGCGAACGTCGCCGACGTGGTCGCCCACATCCAGCACGTCCGCGACGTGGCCGGGATCGACCATGTCGGCCTGGGCGGCGATTTCGACGGGGTCGACGCCCTGCCGGACGGGGTCGAGGGGGTGGACGCCTATCCGCGCATCCTGGCCGCCCTGATGGCGAACGGCTGGACCGAGGCGGACATCCGCAAGCTGGCCGGGGAGAACGCGCTCAGGGTGATGCGGGCCGTCGAGGCGGTGGCGGCGGCGAAGGCGGCCGAGCGGCCCAGTCTGGCGGCGCTGGAGAGCGAGGGGGCGCCGGAGTAGGCCCAACCGATCGAACGCCTTGTCATCCCGGACGCCGCGAAGGCGGCGATCCGGGGCGGGTGCGCCAGCCCCCCTCGAAGCTCCCGGAAATCGCGGCGCGATTGTCCGGGGAGGCGGGTGGCCGAATTGCTCTAACGGTCCTGTCTCCCGGATCGCCGCCGAGGCGGCGTCCGGGAGGGAGACATCAAGAGGCCTCGCGTCCCGGATCGTCGCTGCGCGCCGTCCGGGATGACAAGAATCAGGGCTCGATCCCGGCGACTTGTCTCACCCCCTCCCACACCGCGATCCCCGCGCTGACCGACAGGTTCAGCGACCGCGCGCCTGGCTTCAGCGGGATCACCACCCGCGCGTCCGCGGCCTGATGCACGAAATCCGGGGCGCCGGTCGGCTCGGAGCCGAACAGCAGGACGTCGTCGGCCTGGAAGCGGAAATCCTGGAGCGGCGTCGCGCCCCTGGTCGTGAACAGGACCAGCCGGCCCGGACCCCGGTCGCGCTGGAAGGCGGCCCAATCCGCGTGCCGCGTCATGTGACCCAGGGGGCCGTAGTCCAGGGCGGCGCGCTTCATCGCCCGGTCGTCGAAGCGGAAGCCGGTCGGTTCGATGACGTGCAGTTCCACGCCGAAGCAGGCGCTCAGCCGGATGCAAGCGCCGACGTTCTGCGGAATGGCCGGTTGAAAAAGGGCGAGACGCATTCTAAGGCCCTCATACGCGCGGCCCGGGGGCTTGTCGCGGCCTGAATTGCGACTGTTTCGCAAGAAGCGACAGCAACTTGCGGCGATGAGCCGCAAAGCGGGCCGGGGCGGGATCAACGGGTTTCCGCTAATGCATCCATGCCGCGATCAGCCGTGCTCCCACCGGGCGCGGACTGCGGCGTACGAGGAGTGAGACGTGGCCGAATCGGTCGTTGAAGGCGAAGGCGGCGACGCCACCCGCCGGGACTTCATCCATATCGCCGCCGGCGCGGCGGCCGTGGGCGCGGGCGCGATGGTCGCCTGGCCGCTGATCAACCAGATGAACCCGGCGGCCGACACCCTGGCCCTGGCGTCGATCGAATTCGACATGACCAAGGTCCAGGAAGGCCAGCAGGTCGTGATCAAGTGGCAGGGCAAGCCGGTGTTCGTGCGCTACCGCACCCCGCGCGAGATCCAGGAAGCCGTCTCGACCCCGCTGTCGCAGCTGAAGGATCCCCAAGCCGACGCCGACCGCGTCAAGGCCGGGCACCAGCAGTACCTGGTCGTGCTTGGCAACTGCACCCACCTGGGCTGCGTCCCGACCTTCGGCGCCGGCGATTTCGGCGGCTGGTTCTGCCCCTGCCACGGCTCGCACTACGACACCTCGGGCCGCATCCGTAAGGGGCCGGCGCCGCTGAACCTGGTGGTGCCGACCTACGACTACCTGTCCGACACGCGCATCAAGATCGGCTGAGGACGGACGAGAGACCCATGAGCGATCACGAATCCACCTACGTCCCCAAGACCGGCATCGAGAAGTGGCTGGACAGCCGCCTGCCGATCGTCCGCTTCGGCGCCGACTACATGTCGCTGCCCACCCCGAAGAACCTCAACTACTGGTGGACCTTCGGCGGCATCCTGGCCCTGTGCCTGGTGACGCAGATCGCCACCGGCATCGTGCTGGCCATGCACTACGTGCCCAACACCGAGTTGGCCTTCGCCTCGGTCGAGCGCATCATGCGCGACGTCAACGGCGGCGACCTGATCCGCTACACCCACGCCAACGGGGCCTCGATGTTCTTCATCGCGGTCTATCTGCACATGCTGCGCGGGCTGTACTACGGCTCGTACAAGGCGCCGCGCGAGATGATCTGGATCGTGGGCTGTCTGATCTTCTTCCTGATGATCGCCACCGCCTTCCTGGGCTACGTCCTGCCGTGGGGCCAGATGTCCTACTGGGGCGCCGAGGTGATCACCAATCTGATCGGGGCGATCCCGGTGGTCGGCGAGCCGATCCTGATCTGGCTGCGCGGCGGCCCGGCGATCGACAACGCCACCCTGAACCGCTTCTTCTCGCTGCACTACCTGCTGCCGTTCGTCATCGCCGGCTGCGTGGTGCTGCACCTGTGGGCCCTGCACCACGCGGGCCAGAACAATCCGGTCGGCATCCTGATCCCCAAGGACCGCATGGCCAAGGACACGGTGCCGTTCCACCCGTACTTCACGGTGAAGGACGGCTTCGCGATCATCCTGTTCCTGATCCTGTTCGCCCTGTTCGTCTTCTTCATGCCGAACGCCCTGGGCCACGCCGACAACTACATCCCGGCCAACCCGCTGCAGACGCCGGCGCACATCGTGCCCGAGTGGTACATGCTGCCCTTCTACGCGATCCTGCGCGCCATCCCCGACAAGTTCGGCGGCGTGGTGGCCATGTTCGCGGCGATCGGCGTGCTGTTCGTCCTGCCCTGGCTGGACACCTCCAAGGTGCGTTCGATGCGCTACCGCCCGACCATGCGGACCTTCTTCATCATCTTCGTGCTGGTGGGGATGGGCCTGGGCTGGTGCGGCGCCCAGCTGCCGGACGCGCCGGTCATCGGCGACTTCAAGACCTTCGTCCTGGGCGATGGCGACCTGAACAGCTACCTGTGGCTGACCCGTCTGCTGACCGCCTACTACTTCGCCTTCTTCCTGGTGATCATGCCGATCCTGGGTCTGAAGGAGAAGCCGCTGCCGATCCCGGCGACCATCTCGGAGCCCGTCCTGTCGGGCGGCGACGCGATGACCGCGGCGGCTCCGGCCTCGGCCGAGAAGAAGGGCTGAGCGCGACCATGACCCTCAAGACTTCGAAGTTCTCCATGAAGAAGACCCTGGTCCTGATCGCCGCCGCGGCCGGCCTGACCCTGGCCGCGGGCCCCGCCCTGGCGTCCGGCGAAGGCCACGCGCTGCGCGACGGCGGCTTCTCGTTCGACGGTCCGTTCGGCGCCTTCCACCAGGGCCAGCTGCAGCGCGGCTACAAGGTCTATCGCGAGGTCTGCTCGAGCTGCCACTCGATGAACCTGATGCACTTCCGCACGCTGGCCGAGCCCGGCGGGCCCTTCTACGACGAGCACCAGGCCAGCCCGGCCGAGAACCGCTTCGTCAAGGCGATCGCCAAGGAAGCGCAGATCGCCGACATCGACACCGAGACCGGCGAGCCGGTGATGCGCGACGGCACCCCCGCCGACCGCTTCCCGAACCCGTATCCGAACGCGACGGCCGCGGCCGCGGCGAACGGCGGCGCGGCTCCGCCGGACCTGTCGGTGATGGCCAAGGCTCGCCACGGCGGCGCCAACTACATCTACTCGCTGCTGACCGGCTACCGCACGCCGCCGGCGGGCCTGCAGATCCGTTCGGGCCAGAACTACAACATGTACATGGCCGGCGACCTGGCCCCGTTCTGGTCGGGCGATCCCGAGCACGTGCCGGCGGGCGGCTTCATCGCCATGCCGAACCCGCTGCGCGCCGGCCAGGTGACCTATGACGACGGCACCGTCGCCTCGGTCGACCAGATGGCCAAGGACGTGGCCGCCTACATCGCCTGGGCCTCGGATCCCAAGCAGGTCGCGCGCAAGCAGGCCGGCGTGGGCGTGCTGATCTTCCTGTTCCTGTTCGCGGGCGTGACCTACCTGTCCTACCGCAAGATCTGGAAGGGCGTGGCGCACTAAGCCTCGCGCACCCCGGAAACGACGAGGCCCGCCGGACCGATCCGGCGGGCCTTTTCGCGTCTCGAAGGCGATTCCATCGGGTTACGCCAGAGGCGCCGCCGCCGCCGGTCGCCGCCCGGGCCGCATCGACAGCCCCGGACGCGGCGCCCTAACGTCCCGGCCTCGTTTCACAGGTCCGGGGTGTCACCGTCCATGCGTCTATCCGTTTCCGTCGTCGCCCTGATCGCGGCCCTGGCCGCCGCCGCCCCCGCAACCGCCCAGCAGGGCGCGCCCGCCGCGTTCGACGCCGCCCGCCTGTCCGAGCACGTGCGGGTGCTGGCCGACGACAGCTATCAGGGGCGCGGGATCGCGACGCCGGCCGAGGACATGGTGGTCCGCTACCTGAGCGAACAATACGCCGCAGCCGGCTTCCAGCCGGGCGGGACGAACGGCGGCTGGACTCAGGACGTGGCCCTGCGGCGCTTCACGGCCTCCAACATCCAGGCCCAGATCAAGGTCGGGGACGACGCCATTCCCCTGAACCAGGGCCAGCAGATCGTGATCACCACGCGCCTGCCGGGCCAGCACGTCCACCTGATGAACAAGCCGCTGGTCTTCGTCGGCTACGGCATCGACGCGCCCGAGCGCCAGTGGGACGACTTCAAGGACGTCGACGTCCGCGGCAAGATCGTCGTGGTGCTGGTCAACGACGCCGACTTCGAGGAGCCGGCGCTGGACACCTTCAACGGCCGAGCCATGACCTACTACGGCCGCTGGACCTACAAGTACGAGGAGGCGGCGCGGCAGGGCGCGGCGGGCGTCATCATCGTGCACGAGACCGCCCCGGCCTCGTATGGCTGGGCCACGGTCCAGAACAGCTGGTCGGGGCCGCAGTTCGACATCGTGCGGGCCAATCCCTCGGCCGAGCGCACGGCGATGGAGGCCTGGATCCAGCGCGACGTCGCCGTCGACCTGTTCCGCCGCGCGGGCCTGGAC
The DNA here is from genome assembly GCF_057364705.1 of Brevundimonas sp. CURTG3B2_SDJG. Taxonomy (NCBI): domain Bacteria; kingdom Pseudomonadati; phylum Pseudomonadota; class Alphaproteobacteria; order Caulobacterales; family Caulobacteraceae; genus Brevundimonas; species Brevundimonas sp. CURTG3B2_SDJG. The sequence continues at coordinate 3,722 of NZ_JBNFOJ010000061.1, read as the reverse complement.
TTCGAGGCGCTAAAGGCCGCCGCGCGACGTCGCGACTTCCGCCCGGTCGAGCTGACCGGGGCGACGTTCAGCGGCATGTTCGACGTCGCCACCACCGAGGTCACGACCCGCAACGTCATCGCCCGCCTGCCGGGCGCGAGCCATCCGGACGAGACCATCCTGTACACCGGTCACTGGGACCACATCGGCGTGGGCGAGCCCGACGCCAACGGCGACGCCATCTTCAACGGCGCGGTCGACAATGCGACGGGCACCGCCGGCCTGCTGGAGCTGGCCCGGGTGTTCGGCGCCGGCCCGCGGCCCGAACGCTCGATCGTCATGATCAGCTTCACCGCCGAGGAGAGCGGGCTGCTGGGCTCGGAGTTCTACGCCGCCAACCCGATCTATCCGCTGGAGACGACGGTCGCCGGCTTCAACATCGACGCCATGAACGTCTACGGCCGAGTCAAGGACGTGGACATCATCGGCTTCGGCAGTCCAACCTGGACGACCTGGTGACGGCCGAGGCGACGGCTCAGGGCCGCACCGCCCGGCCGGACGGCAATCCGGCGTCCGGCAGCTATTTCCGCTCGGACCACTTCCCGCTGGCCAAGCGCGGCGTGCCGATGGCCTATGTCGACGGGGGCGGCGACTTCCGCGACGAGCCCATCGCGGCCAGGGACGCGGCGCGCTCGGAATACGGCAGCCGGCGCTACCACCAGGCCGACGACGAATGGTCGGCCGACTGGGATCTGCGCGGGCAGGTGGAGGACCTGCAGCTGATCTACGACATCGGCTCCAGGTTGGCGAACAGCCGCGACTGGCCCGAATGGAAGCCCGGGTCCGAGTTCGGTCCGGCCCGCGCGGCCAGCGCCTCGCGCCGCCAGTAGCCGACCGGCGCACATGACGAAAACTTAATGGGCGGTCCTCTCGGGGGCCGCCCTAGAGTGCGCGCCATCTGTTGGGGGATGGAGCCTCTTTTCATGTTTCGCACACTGACGGGCGGCGTGGCCCTGGCCGCCGTCCTTCTGGCCGCCGGGGCCGCCGGCGCCCAGGATTTCTCCGCCGAGCGGATCAGCGCCGACGTCCGGACCATCAGCGCCGACGAGTATCAGGGCCGCTATCCCGGCACCGAAGGCGAGCGCATGACGCTGGCCTGGCTGCAGGCGCAGTACGAGGCCATGGGCCTGCAGCCCGGCGGCCCGAACGGCCAGTGGCTGCAACCCGTGGAGCTCAAGCGCTTCACCCCGGTGGCGGGCGCGACCGCCAGCTGGACCGGGCCGGACGGCGCCGTGCATCCTCTGGCGGTGGGGACCGACATGACCCTGCGGGCCGGAACCAACGACGGCCGCGCCTCGATCGGCGGCGCCCGGGTGGTGTTCGCCGGCTACGGCATCACGGCGCCCGAGCGGAACTGGGACGACTATGGCGACATCGACGTGCGCGGCAAGGTCGTGGTCGTGCTCGGCGGCGAGCCGGACGGCGAGCTGTTCAACGGCGCGTACGACACCAACTACGAGTCCGGCGCCTACAAGGCGGACGAAGCCTTCCGCCGTGGGGCGGTGGGGATCATCACCCTGGTCCCTCAGCCCGCCGCCTCGGCGGCCTGGCAGGGCGTGCTCCGGGGCGCGGGGCGCAGGCGCACCATGACGCGGCGCGCGCGACCTGGAGTTCTCGGGCGGGATCAACCACGAGGTGGCCGTGGCCTGGGCGGCGGCGGCGGGGCGTTCGGTGGATGACTTCACGGCCCTGTCGCGAAACGGGTTCCGGGCGTTCGAACTAACCGGCGTGACCCTGTCCGTGGACGCCTCGGAGACCGTCGACACCCTTGTCACCCACAACCTGCTGGCCCGCATTCCGGGCGCGGAGCGACCGGACGAGACCATCATCTATTCGGCGCACTGGGACCACGTCGGCGGCGCGGCCCAGCACCCGGGCGTAGAGGGCGACAGCATCTGGAACGGCGCCTGGGACAATGCTTCCGGCACCGCCGCCGTCGTCGAGATGGCGCGTCAGATCAGCCGGGCGCCCCGGCCCAAGCGCTCCATCGTGTTCGCCCACATGGCGGCCGAGGAGATGGGGCTGATGGGCGCCTACGGCTACGCGGCCGACCCCGTCTATCCGCTGGAGACGACCGTCGCCGACATCAACATCGACATGCTGCCGCTGTCGGGTCCGACGCGCGACATCCCCATCTTTGGCAAGGGCCAGAACGATCTGGAGGACCGGCTGCAGGCCCTGGCCCAGCCGTTGGGCCGCTACGTCTCGGACGACGGCATGCCCGAGCAGGGCTTCTACTATCGCTCGGACCACTTCCCGTTCGCCCGCATGGGCGTGCCGGCGATCATGCCATGGCATGGCTGGGACTGGGTCGATGGCGGGCGGGAGGCCGGCGAGGCGGCCTGGCGGGCCAGGTTCGCGGCCCACTACCACAAGCCGTCGGATGAATGGTCGGCGGACTGGGACCTGACCTCGGCGGTCGAGAACCTGACGCTGCTGTATCGCCTGGGTCTGGACCTGGCCAACAGCGAGGACTGGCCGGGCTGGAAGCCGACGTCGGAGTTCGCCCAGGTGCGCGCCCGCTCGGACGCCGCGCGCCGGTGAGCGTCTCGATCCTCCCCCTGACCGGCGACGGCTCACCGCCGGCCGAGGGGGCCTACGCCCAGGCCGCCGAGGTCAGCGGGGCGACCCGCTGGCTCTATCTGTCCGGCCAGATTCCGGTCGCGCCCGACGGCTCCCTGGCCCCGGACTTCAAGGGCCAGTGCGAGCAGGTCTGGGACAATGTCGAGACCCAGTTGCGGGCGGCCGGGATGACGCTGGACAACCTGGTGAAGGTCACGACCTTCCTGTCGGACCGGGCCTATGCGCTGGAGAACCGCGAGGTCCGCATCCGCCGGCTGGCCGGGCGCCAGACCGCGCTGACGGTGATCGTCACGGGCATCTTCGACGAGGCCTGGCTGGTCGAGATCGAGGCGGTGGCGGCGGCGTGATCTGAGTTCCTTCCCCAGCGGGGAGGGGGACCATGCGAAGCATGGTGGAGGGGTGTCACAGCGAGCGCGGGCCGGCGCCCCTCCACCCTCCTTCACCCTGCGGGCTTCGGACGGTCCCTCTCCCCTGAAGGGGAGGAGTGCGCGGTTTGTCGCCTTGTGGCGCCTGGCCGGCCGCCGCACTCTCCCCGCATGAGCCGTTGGTCGCCGCAAGCCTGTCCGGATGAACCCGACGGCCTGATCCTGTTCGACGGGGTGTGCGTCTTCTGCTCGCGCTGGGTGCGGTTCGTGATCCGGCTGGACCGCGAGGGCCGTTTCCGCTTCCTGCCCATCCAGTCCGACCGGGGCCGCGCTCTGGCGCTGAGGCACGGCATAGACCCGGACGCGCCCCAGACGAACGCCGTCGTCTGGAAGGGGCGCATCTTCTTCAAGTCGGACGCCGCCTTGACCGTCCTCGGAGCGCTGACGGAGACGGCGCCCCTCGCCGCGCTGAAGGTCGCTCCACGGGGGCTGCGCGACCCGCTCTACGACCTGATCGCCAGGAACCGGTACGCCATCTTCGGCCGGACGGAGACCTGCATGGTCCCCGCGCCGGAGGACCGGGAGCGCTTTCTGGCATGACCAAGGTGCTGGTGATCGGCGCCGGCGGAGTGTTCGGTTCGCGTCTGTGCGAAGGCCTGCTGCGCCACGGCTTCGGCGTGGTCGTCGCCGGGCGGGACCGGAGGCGAGCGGACGGCGCGGCCGCGCGGCTGAGAG
>NZ_JBNFOJ010000060.1:0-12697 GCF_057364705.1 Brevundimonas sp. CURTG3B2_SDJG | reverse complement strand
GGGCCACGCGGGCGACGCCCAGGCGGCTTTTCGGCGCCTCACCTCGGGGCGTGACGGATGCGGAGCGCGGCGGTGGTCTCGCGACCTGGTCCGAGGCGATGGTGGCGTTCTGGCCGGGGCGGATCAGGGCCAGTTCGGTCTCCGGCACCTGGGCGTCCAGCTCCAGCCGGCCGTCGCGCACGATGCGGAACAGCTCCACGCCGGGTTGGATGATCTGGCCGCGCGTCACGCTGCGGCTGACGATCAGCCCGGCGACCGGAGCCTTGATCGTGGCCTGGGACAGGCGGGTCTGGGTTTCCGACAGGGCCGCGCGGGCCGAGGCCAGGTTGGCGGCGGATGACCGCTGGTTGGCCAGGGCGGTGTCCAGCCCAGCCTGGCTGAGGAAGCCGCGCTCCTTCAGCTCCTGGGCCCGTGCCAGGGCCGCGTCGTCGCGCGAGGTATTGGCCTCGGCGGTCTGGACGGCCGCCTGCTGCTGGCGCAGCTGGGCGCGCAGGAGGGCGTCGTTCATCTGGACCAGGGGCTGGCCCTGGCGGACGTAGGCGCCCTCGTCGACATGGACCGCCACGGCGTTCAGGCCGCCGGTCTCGGCGCCGACCGGCACGTCCTCCCAGGCCGAGATGGAGCCCGACGCGGTCACGATGCGCGGCAGGTTCTGCAGCGTCGCCGTCTGGACGGTGACGGTCTGACTGCTGCCCCCGCCGCCGGCCTTGGCGTCGGACGTCTTGGCGTCTTCGCCATGGCCGCCGCAGGCGGCGAGTACGAGAGCGGACAGTGCGACGGCCGCGCCGGTCCAGGTGGTGCGAATGCTGATCGCCACTTTGTGCATCCCCTTTGTCGACCGGCGGAGGGGGAGCCGCGGGCCTGGTGCGGGACGCCATCGAGCGCCCCTTGTCATCCGCCGTTGATAACGTTCTCCGACGATATTCTCAAACGCCAAGTCAACGCCTTACGGCGATGTAATCGGTAACGAAACCAGTGGCGGACGGGACGGGGGCCGTCCGGGCGCATTGGCGCTTTGCGGCCCGTCGTGCTAGGCGCGCCGGACCATGACGACCCCTCCCATCGAACGCATCCGAAACTTCAGCGTGGTCGCCCACATCGACCACGGCAAGTCCACCCTGTCCGACCGCCTGATCCAGGTCACCGGCGGCCTGACCGCGCGCGAGATGTCGGCCCAGGTTCTCGACAACATGGACATCGAGAAGGAGCGGGGGATCACCATCAAGGCCCAGACGGTGCGCCTGCACTACAAGGCCAAGGACGGGCTGGACTACGTCCTGAACCTGATGGACACCCCGGGGCACGTGGACTTCGCCTACGAGGTGTCGCGCAGCCTGGCGGCCTGCGAAGGCTCGCTCTTGGTGGTGGACGCCTCGCAGGGCGTCGAGGCCCAGACCCTAGCCAACGTCTACCAGGCCATCGACAACAACCACGAGATCGTGCCGGTCCTGAACAAGATCGACCTGCCGGCCGCCGAGCCCGAGCGCGTGCGCGGCCAGATCGAGGACGTCATCGGCATCGACGCCTCCGACGCCGTCATGGCCAGCGCCAAGTCCGGCCTGGGCATCGAGGACGTGCTGGAGGCCGTCGTCACCCGCCTGCCGGCGCCCAAGGGCGACCTGGACGCTCCTCTGAAGGCCATGCTGGTCGACGCCTGGTACGACCCCTATCTGGGCGTGGTGCTGCTGGTCCGCGTCTTCGACGGCGTGCTGAAGGCCGGCCAGCGGATCAAGATGATGCAATCCGGCTCGACCCACCTGGTCGACCGTGTCGGCGTCTTCCTGCCCAAGAACACCCCAGTGGACCAGCTGGGGCCGGGCGAGGTCGGCTTCATCACCGCCCAGATCAAGGAGGTCGCCCACGCCGCCGTCGGCGACACCATCACCGACGAGAAGAAGCCCACCGCCGAGCCGCTAAAGGGCTTCAAGGAAGTGCAGTCGGTGGTGTTCTGCGGCCTGTTCCCGGTCGACGCCGCCGACTTCGAGGACCTGCGCGCCGCCATCGGCCGGCTGCGCCTGAACGACGCCAGCTTCACCTATGAGATGGAGAGTTCAGCCGCCCTGGGCTTCGGCTTCCGCTGTGGCTTCCTGGGCCTGCTGCACCTGGAGATCATCCAGGAGCGCCTGTCCCGCGAGTTCAACCTCGACCTGATCGCGACGGCCCCGTCGGTCGTCTACAAGATCAAGCTGCGCGACGGCTCCGAGATCGACTTGCACAACCCGGCCGACCTGCCCGACGTGATGCAGATCCTGGAAATCTCGGAACCGTGGATCAAGGCCACCATCCTGACGCCGGACGAATACCTGGGCGGGGTGATCAAGCTGTGCCAGGACCGCCGCGGCGAGCAGAAGGAGCTCTCTTACGTCGGCGCCCGCGCCCTGGTGGTCTACGAGCTGCCGCTGAACGAGGTGGTGTTCGACTTCTACGACCGGCTGAAGTCGATCTCGAAGGGCTACGCCTCGTTCGACTACGAGCTGACCGACTACAAGCCGGGCGACCTGGTGAAGATGTCGATCCTGGTCAACGCCGAGCCGGTCGACGCCCTGTCGATGCTGGTGCACCGTAACCGCGCCGAGACGCGCGGCCGCGGCATGGTCGAGAAGATGAAGGAGCTGATCCCGCCGCACCTGTTCCAGATCCCGATCCAGGCGGCCATCGGCGGCAAGATCATCGCGCGTGAGACGGTGCGGGCCCTGCGCAAGGACGTGACGTCCAAATGCTACGGCGGCGACGCGACGCGCAAGAAGAAGCTGCTGGAGAAGCAGAAGGCCGGCAAGAAGCGCATGCGCCAGTTCGGCAAGGTCGAGATCCCGCAGGAAGCGTTCATCGCGGCGCTGAAGATGGACGAGGATTGAGGAGGGCTCGCCTGATTTCTCGAGAGGGAGCTCCGCGTTCCGCGAGAAAAATCGTGCTAAGGGTATCGCGAGATGGGCGGGCGTTCAGGAATGACTAGAGGATACAAAGATCTAAAGGCGGAAGAAATCGACGAAATCCTTCAGCTCTGCGAGGCGGGTGAGAGAGCTAGGGATATCGCGGCTCGATTTGATATTTCCGCGAGCACCGTCGGCACGATCAAAAAGAATCACGAGGGGGCCGATCTTGAGACCATTCGTGAGGTTGTCGATGGTTGGCATAAGTATCGCCGATTCTGGCTCGCCCTATTCTCGGAGAAGAGAAATGCCTACGGAGCGGACGCGCCGATCCCGTTCTCGACGGTCGACATCAAGCGTGTGGCCAGTCAACTCGGCCTCGATCCGAATCCCTACGATCTGAAATACAACTCCAAAAGCCGGGGTGCTTTTCCAGAAGAGATGCGATCAGCCGCGCCCGCGGGTAAGGAGTGGCGCATATCCACTCGAGGAAAAGGCCTCTACGAATTTACCCTTCATAATCTTGGAGAAGGGATCATAACGCCTACGGCTGGTCTTGATCGGATCAAGATCCTGGATGCTCTTCCGAGCATTGTCGAGCGCTACGCACGAAAGGATGAGCAAGCACTTCTTGCAAGAATTCGATACAACAATCTCATCGGAATGTTTTTGGGGATATCGGTTTACCCTCTCCAGAGTCACTGGAAGACGAGCAATCTTGGTTCGCCGATCGAAGTCGACGAGCTATACGTAGGATTTGACGCCAACGGATGTCATTTTGTGGTTCCCGTGGAGGCCAAAAGTGCTGGTCTTCGCGAAAATATAACGGCCTCTCAGACCTTGGACGCTTACATGGCCACTAAGGCGCAATTCCCCAATGTTCGCGTTGTGCCGGTCGCGGCAAAAGTGTTGGATGCTTATGCGATAGCGATGTGGAAGCTCGATGTCGATTTGGAGACGGCTTCCGTTAGGTCTGTGTTCGAGCGACACTATGAGTTGTCGAGGAATCCGGTAGACGGATTGCAACAGCCCACGATGCTCGACCAAGAGATCGTTGGGTACTCGCCTGCCTCGTTTAACGACGAGGAGGCGTAGGCAGGTTTATTCAGCGGCGAGGAGCCGATCCGCTTCGATCTCGACTTGCTTTCGCTTCCGCGCGCCGCTCTTGCGATCCCGACGGATTACTTTGAAGGCGTTGCCGAAGAGCTCGGACGCCTCTTTCATGCTTAGCGACAACAGAGTTTGGTCGCCGAGCTTGAGGGTGTGCTCCGGCCGTTTCGGTTCCACCCCCAACGCCGCGATCAGCGCACTAGCGACAGCCTGGGCCATCGGAGGTGGTACCGCGTTTCCCACCTGTCGCGCGCCATGCCACTTGGTTTCGTGTAAGCGGAACCAGTCGGGAAAGCCATGCAGGCGCGCCATCTCGCGAACGGTGATGCAACGGTTGAGCCGATAATGAATGGGGCGAGGGCTGGTGAAGGCTCCGCGGGCCGCGTCGGTGCCGGCCCGCAGTGTGTTTGATACTCCATCCGGGGGCAGGCGGAAGAAGCGCGAGATCGGCTCGACCTCGCCCGGTGTCGTCTCGGAAAAGCGTCGCCGCGAGATCTCAGTGTGGTCGGTCCGGGCGCTCGAGGTCAGCACGTTAGGCTCCCAACAACGCACATAGCCGTAGCCCCACGCGTCCGGCCCGCCCCCACGCATCGACCAGGCGTACTCGCTGGGTGTGCGCCATGAACTGGTGGCGACGGAATCTCCACGATTCAGCCGCTCGAACTTCTCTGCGTCGGGCAAGTCGTCCAGGGCGTCCTTGCAACTGGGGCCTTCTGGCAGGGCCGACGATTTACTTCCCGCGGGTCGAGTGACCGCGGCCGGGTAGGCGGGGGTCGGTAGGCCCGTCTTGGCACCCATCAAGATCAGGCGCTCTCGGTTCTGCGGAACGCCGTAGTGGGCGGCGTTGAGCACCTTCCACGGCAGGGAGACCCGATATCCCGCCGCCTCGAACTCGGCGATGAGTTCTTCGAGGAAGGCGCGATGTCGCCCGACCGTGATCCCCTTGACGTTCTCGAAGACGAAATAGGATGCACCCAGTTCGCGCACGATTCGTACGAAGTCGCGCACCAGCGCGTTGCGCGGATCATCGAGCGCCCGCTGGCCGATCATCGAAAAGCCTTGGCAGGGAGCACCACCGAAAACTACGTCGACCTTCCGGTCGCCCAGTCCCGCAAGCTCGCGAATATCTGCTCCACTCAAGTCCTGCACAGACCGGGCGATGACGGTGGTTTCAGGAAAGTTGAAGGCATGGGCCGCCGCGTGAATCGGGTCGATCTCGATGGCTGCGACCACATCGAAGCCGGCCCGCTCGAAGCCAAGGCTCATCCCGCCCACACCTGCGAAGAGGTCCACGCCTATGGGCCGAGTCATGGGAAGCTCCTTACCGATTCTTGTGAACGATAGCCGCTCGGAGGGCGTTCGTCGATCGCCTTTTGTTCTCTTTTGCCGTCAGTGCGTGACGGATGCAACTCGAACGGGGTCGCAATAGTTGGAAAGCGTGCCTCCGATCGACCCGAAGCTCCTTGAACGGCCTGTCGAACCGAAACGCAGCGCGATCATGCGCGCGGTTCGGGGTAAGAACACCATCCCCGAGATGACCGTGCGCTCTGCACTCCATCGCGCCGGCTATCGGTTTCGGCTTCATCGAAAGGATTTGCCGGGACGGCCCGACATCGTGTTGCCGAAGCTAAAAGCCGTGGTGTTCGTGCACGGATGCTTCTGGCATCGGCACCCTGAATGCCGAGCGGCGAGTTCGCCAACAACTCGAGCCAGCTTCTGGCAAGACAAGTTCGCACGAAACGTAGATCGCGACGCGCGCAACCTACGCGACTTGGTCGAGGCTGGCTGGGCCGTTCATGTCGTGTGGGAATGCGAGACAAAGGGGCGACATCCGACCTTCTGGCCTTCGTTGCTGGCTTTCTTGAAGACGAGGACGTCAACGTCGGGAAGACGGTGACAATGCGGAACGAACGACAACGTTCGGGGCGGCTCACGGCGATTATCTGGCCTATCACCGGACGCAAGTGTTCATCGCCTAGCGCACGGCGACCTCGGGTGCTTTCGGCGCCCCAGACGGCTCCCGCTCGATAAGAGCTTGCGAAGCATTCGCAGTATCAATAGACCGACGGCGCTCTCCCCGAACCGCCCAAGTCGAAAGTGCCAGCCTGTGCGTAAGCGTCTTCTCGCCTCCACCGTCTTCACCTGCCTCATCGTCGCCGGCGCCGCCTCGGCCCAGTCGGCTGATCCGAACTCGCTGGACGAGGTGGTGGTCACCGCCGAGCGGGCGACCACGGCCACCAAGACCGACACGCCGCTGGTCCGCACGCCCCAGGCGATCAGCGTGATCGACCAGACCCTGATCGCCGACCGAGGCGCCCTGACCGTCCAGGAGACCCTGCGCTACACCGCCGGCGCGACGGCCGAGGCCTACGGCCTGGACACGCGCGGCGACGGCCCGACCCTGCGCGGCTTCAACTCGGCGCAGTACCTGGACGGGCTGAACAAGGTGCTGGGCTTCAACCTGGTCCCCCGCACCGAGGTCTATACGCTGGAGCGGGTCGAGGTGCTGCGCGGGCCGTCGTCGATGCTGTACGGCCAGGGCTCGACCGGGGGCGTGGTCAACTACATCTCCAAACGCCCGACCTTCGAGCGCGGCGGCGAGATCGCCGCCCAGGTCGGGTCGTTCGACCGCTACCAGGCGATGCTGGACTATCAGTCGCCGCTGAACGCCGCGGGAACCGTCGCCGGGCGCCTGGTCGCGGTGGTCCGCGACGCGGGCATGCAGACCGACCACGTCGACGACGACCGCGTGGTGATCATGCCGTCGATCAGCTGGCGGCCCGACGGCGACACCACCCTGACCCTGCTGGGCCTGTATCAGGACGACAGCACCGCCTCGAGCCAGCAGTTCCTGCCCTATGTGGCGACGCTTCAGGACAAGTTCCCGCGCCTGCCGGTCGACCGCTTCCTGGGCGAGCCGGACTACGACCGGCTCGACACCGACCAGTGGGGGCTGACGCTGCTGGCCAGCCATCGCTTCAACGACCGGATCGAGGCCAACGCCAACGTCCGCTACGTCGAGAGCTCGACCGAGTTCCGCGAGATCTATCCGGACGTCTATTCCAACGCCGAGAACCCCTTCATCGACCCGGCCAATCAGGTCCTGAACCGCTCGGCCTATGCGATCGATTCCGCGTCCGAGATCCTGACCGCCGACATCAACGCGACGGCGCGGTTCACCACCGGGCCGGTCAGCCACGTCGTGCTGGGCGGGATCGACATCCTGGACTTCCACAGTTCGTCGCAGAGCGGCTTCGGCCCGGTGACGCCGATCAACGCCTACAACCCCGTCTACGGCCAGCTGACGGGCGTGCCCGCCCTGGTCGCCCTGCCGGACCTGGATCAGACCCAGCTGGGCCTCTACGTGCAGGACCAGATGCGCTGGGGCGATCTGACTGTGGTGGCCGGCCTGCGCCGCGACCGGGCCGAACAGCAGACCGCCGGCTCGCCCAAGCAGGTCGACGAGGCGACCAGCATCCGCGTCGGCGCCATCTACGCACTGCCCGGCGGCGTGTCGCCCTACGTCAGCTATTCGGAGTCCTTCCTGCCCATCGCCGGCCAGGACGTGTACGGCGTCGCCTTCCGCCCGCAGGAAGGCGAGCAGGTCGAGATCGGCGTGAAGTGGCGGCCGTTCGCAGGCGCCCTGGTCACTCTGGCGGCCTACGACCTGACCGAGACCAACCGTCAGATCAACGACCCGGACAACGTCACCAACGTCATCCAGACCGGCGAACTGAACGGCCGGGGCGTCGAGCTGGAGGCCAGCTGGGTCAGGCCGCGCGACTGGACCGTCACCCTGGCCGCCAGCCACGCCAGGACCGAGGTCAAGAACGGCTCGTTCGCCTATGAGATCGATCGCCAGCTGTCCGACACGCCCAAGACCTTCGCCTCGGCCTGGGCGGTGAAGACCCTGTCGCTCCGGAACGACGTCGACCTGCGTGTCGGCGGCGGGGTGCGCTATGTCGGGGCCAGCGAGTCGATCGGCCCCAGCGTGACGGTGCTCACGCCGTCCTACACCCTGGCCGACGCCCTGGTCGGGGTGGACTTCCGGCAATGGTCGCTGAACGTCAGCGCGACCAACCTGTTCGACGAGCGGTATTTCGCGCCGTGCCGCTTCTTCGGCGACTGCTTCACGGGGCTGGGCCGCAACGTGGTGGCCACCGTGGCCTACCGGTTCTAGGGCGGACGGGCGTGAAACACGGCGCGCTCAGAGGCTGGTTCCTGGTTCACAAGTGGACCAGCCTGGTCTGCACCCTGTTCCTGCTGCTGCTGTGCCTCACCGGCCTTCCGCTGATCTTCTGGGAGCAGATCAGCCACCTGACCGGCGGCGAGATGGAGCCGCCGCCGATCGCCGCCGGCGCCCAGCCCGCCAACATCGACACGCTGGTGGCAAAGGCCGTGGCCAAATATCCCGGCGACGTCCCGCTGTTCTTCGGCTGGGACGATCATTCCCACGCCGTCTACGTCAACACGGGCGCCGAGCCGGCGACCCCGCCGGCGCGGATGAACACCATGGTGATGGATGGCTACACCGGCCAGGACATGCAGGCCCCGCAGTTCAACACCGGGATCATGTACGTCTTCTACCGGCTGCACACGGACCTCTACGCCGGCCTGCCGGGCTATCTGACGCTGGGGCTGATGGGGATCCTTTTCGTGGTCTCCACCGTCTCGGGCCTAGTGCTCTACGCGCCCTTCATGAAGAAGCAGCCGTTCGGCGTGTTCCGGACGGGCAAAAGCCGAAGACTGGCCTGGCTGGACCTGCACAATCTCCTGGGCGCGGCGACGGCGATCTGGGTGCTGACGGTCGGCGTCACCGGCGTCATCAACACCGTCGCCGGGCCGCTGGAGGCCCTGTGGCAGGCCAAGGCGGTGTCCGAGTTCGCCGCCCGGTACGAGGGGCGGCCAACGCCGACCCGCTTCGCCTCGGTCGACCAGGCGATCAGGACCGCGCGGGCGGCGGAGCCCGGGATGAAGCCCGCCTTCGTCAGCTGGCCGGGCACGGGCTACAGCGGCGACCACCACTACGGGGTCTTCATGGTCGGGGCGACGCCCCTGACCGAGCGGCTGTATCGGCCCGTGCTGATCGACGCCGAGACGGGCGAGCTGACGGCCAAGCCGCGGCCGCCCTGGTACATCACCATGCTGCTGCTCAGCCAGCCGCTGCACTTCGGGGACTACGGCGGGCTTACGCTGCGCATCCTGTGGGCCCTGTTCGACATCGCCGCCATCGCCATCCTGATCAGCGGCGTGGTGCTGTGGCTGCGCCGGTCGCGCGACAGGGACCGCTTCGAGCGGCTGAAGGCGGCGCACGGCCTGGGGCCGGCGCGATGAAGGCCCGCTATCCGATCCGGCCGTTCGCCGTCCCCGCGGTTCTGGGCGTCTTGTGCGCGTTCGGCCTGGTGGCGGCGCTGCTCAGCGACGGCGCTATGGAGACGGCGGCGCTGACGGCGCTGGGACTGGTCGCCATGGTGGTGACGGTCAAGCTGGTCCGGCGGACGCGCTAGGCCGTCCGCGCTGCACGCCGGAGCGCCTGGGGCGGCTGGCCGAAGGCGCGCAGGAAGGCCCGGCGCATCCGGCCAGGATCGTTGAAGCCGGCCTGCTCGGCGATGCGGTCCAGCGGCGCGCGGGTGGTCTCCACGGCGTTGCGCGCGGTCTCCAGGCGCAGGCGTTCGACGGCCTTGGCCGGGGTGGTCCCGGTCTCGGCGGCGAAGGCGCGGGCGAAGTTGCGCGGGCTCATGGCCGCCTGGTCCGCCAGACGTTCGACGGTCAGCGGTTCGGCCAGCCGTGGGCGCATCCAGTCGATCAGGTCGGCGAAGCGGCCCGTTCGGCCGCCCAGATCGACCAGGGCCGAGAACTGCGACTGGCCGCCCGGCCGGCGCTGGTGGACGACCAGTTGCTGGGCGACGCGGCGGGACAGATCGGGCCCCAGATCCTCCTCGATCATCGCCAGGGCCAAGTCGATGCCGGCGGTGATGCCGGCCGAGGTCCAGACGTCGCCGTCGCGGATGAAGATGCGCTCGCCGTCCAGCGTCACCTTCGGATAGCGCCGCGCGAAGTCGGCGGCGGAATCCCAGTGGGTGGTGGCGCGTCGGCCGTCCAGCAGGCCGGCCTCGGCCAGCACATAAGCGCCCGAGCAGACGCTGGCGATCCGCCGGGCGGGAACGCGCCGCAGCCAGGCGATCAGCTCGTGGATCTCGGCCAGGGTCCGCAGGCCGTCGCCGCCGGCGACGACGACGGTGTCGAACGGCCCGTCGCCCAGGGGCTCCGTGGCGACCGAGAGGCCCGAGGAGCCGGCCACCGGGCCGCCGCCCGGCGACAGCAACATCAGGTCGTAGCTGCCCGGGCGGAAACGACCCGCGATCTCGAAAGCGCTGGAGGGGCCGATCGCGTCCAGCAGCTGGCATCCTTTGAAGACGACGACGGCGATGGTCCGGGTCATGGCGGAAATCGCCCGATTAATGTCATTTCGGACATAGAGCGGCGCGCGCATCCTGGAGTCAAGCCAAGGAGAAGACCGATGCCCGTTCCCTTCCGCCTTCGTTTCGTCGCCGGCCTGGCCGGTTGCCTCCTCGCCCTGTCCGTCGCGACGGCCGCGTTCGCCAAGCCCCTGGTGGTGATCCTGGCGGACCACCGGGGAACGTCGCGACCGACCTGATGGCGCCCTATGCGATCCTGGCCGAAAGCGGCGCGGTCGAGGTGAAGGTGGTGGCCGCCACCCTGGAGCCCGCGCGGCTGACGCCGGGCGCGGCCTGGGTCAAACCCCAGATGACCCTGGCCCAGCTGGCCGCTGGGCCTCGGCCCGACGTGGTGATCGTGCCGGCGCTGGAGATCGAGGACGACCCGGCCCGGAACGCCTGGCTGCGGGCGCAGGCGGCGCGGGGGTCGCGGATCGTGTCGATCTGCAACGGGGCCATGGTGCTGGCTGCCGCCGGTCTGCTGGAGGACCGCGCCGCGACGGTGCACTGGTACAGCCGGCGCCGGATGGAGAAGCGCTATCCGGACACGACCTGGCGCCAGACGTGCGCTGGATCACCGACGGGCCGATCACGACCGACGGCCGGGATCAGCGGCGGGCGAGCCGCGACGCTGCAGCTGCTGCGCGAACTGGCCGGCGAGGCCGTGATGCGCGAGACGGCGCGGCGCCTGGCGTTGCCCCTGCCGGATCAGGCGCACGACGGGCGGGACTATCGCCTGACCCTGAAGGGCATGGGGGTGACGGTCGGCAATCGGATCGCCTTCTGGAACCATGAGACGGTCGCCCTGCCGCTGACTCCCGGCTTCGACGAACTGGCGTTCGGGACGGCGCTGGACGCCTGGTCGCGGACCTATCGCTCCAAGGCCTGGGCCACCGGCGCGCCGGCCACCGTCTCGCGCCACGGGCTGACGGTCCATCGCGCCGAGACCATCCCCGGGCGGTTCGACCGGACGCAGACCCTGCCGGGACCGGACGTCGCGGCGCGCACGTTCGACCAGATCCGCCAGGCCTACGGCGAACCCACCGCCCGCTTCGTGGCCCTGCAGTTCGAGCATCCCTGGGGCGCCGTCAGCGCCTGGTGACGGCGCGCGATCCAGGGAGACACGCGGGCCGAACCGGGCGAGGATGGCCGCCGACCTCGCGGGAGACGACCATGGCTGACCAAACCTCCTCGCCCTCGGCGCGAACGAAACGGCTGGCCGTGCTGATCGACGCCGAGAACGCCTCGGCCCGGATCGCCGAGGCGCTGTTCACCGAGATCGCGACGCTGGGCGAGGCCTCGGCCCGGCGCATCTACGGCGACTTCTCCAGCGCCCAGCTGGCGGGATGGACGCGGGTGCTGGCCCGGTTCGCGATCCAGCCGCAGCAGAATTTCGCCAACACCAAGGGCAAGAACTCGGGCGACATCGCCCTGGTGATCGACGGCATGGACCTGCTGCACTCGGGCCGGTTCGACGGCTTCTGCCTGGTGTCGTCCGACGCCGACTTCACCCGGCTGGCCTCGCGGATCCGGGAAGAGGGCGTCGACGTCTACGGCTTCGGCGAACAGAAGACGCCCGAGAGCTTCCGCCAGGCCTGCACCCGCTTCATCTACACCGAGAACCTGAGCGCGCCCGCCGCCGAGGACGCCGCCGCTCCCGAGAAGGCGGCGCCGCAGGCCAAGCGCAAGCCGTCCGAGGCCGCGCGACTGATCGCCGCCGTCATCGCCGACATGGACGAGGACGGCGACGGCTGGGTCACCGTGGGCGGGATCGGCAACCGGCTGCGCAACGCCTATCCCGACTTCGACCAGCGCACCTACGGCCACGCCAAGCTGTCGGACCTGATCCGCGCGACAGGGCGGTTCGACGTGCAGACCGGCGCGGGTGGGGCGATGCGGGTGCGCGACAAGGCCTGAGGGGTCAGCGGGCTCCGGTCAGGTCGCTCCAGCGCCAGGCCGCGGTTCCCAGCGCCACCTTGGGCGCGCCGGGGCCGTCCGCCAGGGCGATGACGACGAAGCCGCGCACCCCTTGCGTGCGGCAGGCGCGGGGGGCGAAGGCGATCTCGGCGGCGATGGCCTGGCGGACCCCAGCCAGGCCCTTGCCCTCCTGGCCCGGGTTCTGGATCCAGTCGCCGTTCCAGACCAGCAGGGCGCGGCTGTTCGCGCTGAGGGTGCTGGTGCGCCTGGCCCACCGCGGCCTGGATGTCGGGATCGTCCCGCAGCGCGTTCGTGCAGTCGCCGGACCATGTCGCAGGCCCC